>NZ_JAYUPA010001029.1:0-7378 GCF_043760365.1 Armatimonas sp. | reverse complement strand
CCGGGAATGCCCCCAAGCTGCTGACAAACCGCGTAGGCAAGCTGGAAGTGCCCGGTCTGGATCAGCTCATCGCCCTCGAAGGCAAGCACAAGGCGCTGAGGCACGATAATTCGCGCCAAGCTGGGTCGTGCATCGCTGCGCTGAATGAGACGTAGGGCAGCGCAGGCGTCCCGAAAATCGCCAAAATCAAAGACGGCCCAGGCGCGGGCCTCGGGCTGAGGACGCATGGCCAGTGTGGCGGCGACGATAATCCCACTGTGTGAAATTTGCGAGAGCGTGCTCTCTCGGAAGTTGCCGTAGCGCCCAGAGAAAAGCCCGTGGGCATCGGTGGCGATGCAGCCGCCGACCGTCGCCAGATTCGCACTGCCCAGCATCTGCCCAAGCGTGTAGCCATGACCGGCGAGCTGTTTCTCAATGGCAGCAATCGTAATGCCCGCCCCCGCCGTGACGGTGAGGTCTTCCTCGTTCCAGGCAAGCTCTGTCAGGCGCGACGTATCCACTGCAATATCTACCGACGCAAGCTCACCCGTGCCACTTCCGCCGCCCACTGCACGAAGGCTCTTTGCATTGGCTGTTGCCCATGCCACAAGTGCTGCCACTTCCTCGCCACAACTCGGCTGCGCGACGGCTTTGCATAGCACAGGACGCGTCTTTAAGTGGGGCGGGAACCAGGAGCGCGAGGCTTGCTGGCGGGATTCTAGATCAGTGAGAAACTCAGGTGTCACGCCCCCCGTTGTACCCGATTGCTGTCTGCGCGGTACAATACCTTTGTGAAATCCTCTTATTTACTACCTCTACTCTCTCTGGCATTATTCCTGGGCAATCCAGCAACCCATGCCCAGAACTTGCCGCTGACCCCCGCTACCAAAGAGGCGCTCAGCGAGCTCTCGACGGGTATGGAGCTGGAGACACTGGCGGGTGGGTTTTTGGTGGTGGCTCCCTCTACCACGATGCTGGGGGAGACGAAGCTTGACCCGAATTTTGGACTGAAACTCTCGCGGCAAATCGCCGTCTATGCCCCCGTGGCGGGGGGCGGCTTCAGGCAAGTCGTGGCCGTGCGCCACGACTCCAGCGACCGTGCCTTTGCGCTTAAAGTGGCTCGACTGGCGGGGCGACTGCTTCGGCTCCACAAAGATAAAGTAGGGCAGGAGGCCAGCTACCAGCAGGATGAGGAAGTGGCCCAGGTGTGGCTGACACGGGTGAAGGCACCGCATAAGGCCAAGGCGGCGGCGGAGACCCAGGTCAACAATGTCTACCTCTTCGAAGTGGCGGAGCCACGTAAAGAAATCGAGTGGGCACGGACAATTGCGCACGAGTGGGGGCATCTTATTCTCCTGGCGGCGCGTGGCTACAAAGACCCAGAGAACGATGCGGCGGGTTTTTTAGGGGAGCGCTTGTTCCTGAAGTGGCTCCGTGAGGATGCGCTGGCACTGCCGCGCAAGACCGACGACTTCTGCGAGCGCGAGGGCTTGCAGCTCTACTACGACCGGCAGCTCGCCCCCCTCATGGCTCGCTACAATGCCGCCGGACCTGCCGATAAGCGCCTTAGCCAGCTTAACACGGAAGGAATGGACTACTACATCGGGATGGCGCTAGACACCGATGAAGTCTTTGGCTCCAAAGTGCTTGGGTTCGCGCTGTATCACCTGGAAAACACGACACCGGGAGCCTTGGTGAACGCTGTCCGCAATGCAATCTTTCTCCAGACTGAACTACGTGTCAAGCTCCCCGCTTGGGTGCCCGTTGCACCAGATACCTACACCCTGAGTGGCCCCGCAGGGAAGGTGATGCTCGATGTCCGCCCACTGGACCCGTCGAAGCCGGTGCCCTTCAAGGTGGCTGCCCCGGGCTACAAGCGCATCAAGGCTGTCTCAGGGACAATTCCCTCCGTGGTATTGCGTCGGGGTGTGCCTAAAAAATGATGCCCTACAAGGCAACACTGGCCTCACCGTGCAAGCTGAATCTGACCCTCGATGTGGGGATGCTGCGCCCGGATGGCTTTCACGAGATAGACTCGCTGGTCGTACTTCTCTCGCCTAGCGACGAGCTCACGGTCACGGTTAAGCAAGGGCCGCGCCTCGTGAAACTGATTCTAAGAGACCGTCGCCCGGACACGGTTGCCGTCGAACCCATGCCCAAGGGCGCGGAGAACCTGGCGCACAAAGCCGCGCAGCTCGCCCTGGACACACTCGCGCCGGGGCAAGATATCCAGGTCTGGATCACGCTCGCCAAGCGCCTGCCGGTGCAGGCGGGGCTGGGTGCAGGAAGCAGCAACGCCGCCACGGTGCTCAAAGCCGTCGGGGAGGCACTAGTCAGTCCCTCTGAGGCACTTCTGCCACTCGCCGCACAGCTCGGCTCCGATGTGGCACTGTTTCTCTCCGGCTCTCCGGTGGTGCGAATGCGCGGGCGCGGCGAGATCCTCGAACCCGTTGCGCTCACGCTCTCTAGGCTCTATGGTGTCCTAGCGCGGCCCGCTATTGGCGTTCCCACTGGCCCCGCCTACGCCTTGCTCGATGCTCTCCCAAACCGCACGCCTGGCACCGCCACGCAGACACTCCTCGCCCACATTCGCTTGCCGGAGGGGGGGGCTGAGTGGTACGAAGCCGGGGGAGATAAAAACGACTTTGAGGCCGCCATCTTGCCTGCGTATCCCGAAGTCGCCGCCGTCCACACCGCCCTCACCGACGCCGGGGCGCTACGGGCGCTGCTCTGTGGCTCGGGCTCGTCGGTGTTTGGGCTGGCGCGGGATCGAGCACACGCGCTGGAGCTGGTGAAAACACTTGCCGGAAAAGTCGCCTGGCTGAAGCTGGTGGAGAGCTTATGAGTATGGTGGAGAGCTTATGAGGATCCAGAATATCGCTGCCCTCGTGCTGGCTGGAGGGGCTGTAAAAGACAAATACGCCGCCTCCTGGGAGCCGCTGCTCCCGCCGGGAGTGCGCAACCGGGCACTGCTGGAGTTAAACGGTAAGCCCATGTACCAGCATGTTGTAGAGACCTTGCAGGCGACCCCCGCAATCGGTCGGATTTTACTCGCGGGCGATGTCCCGCTTCTGCCCGGCTGCACGCCCGTGCCCGGTGGGGAGTCCATGGTGGACACGCTGCTGAATGGCGTATCTTCCCTAAATTCCTCCGAGACGCGTTTCTTGGTTGTCACCGCCGACATTCCTTTTCTTACCGCTCAGGCCGTGACGGACTTACTTGCCGATGCTCCGGAGAGTGCGGACTTTGTGTACTCGATCATCCCCGCCAAAATCTGCTACGACGCCTTTCCGGAGATGCGCCGCACGACACTGAAATTATCTGAGGGAGAGTTCACGGGAGGGAATCTTGTCATCTTAAACCCGGAGTTTCTGCGAACCCGCGAGGCCGCTGTTCGCCACGCCTACGCGCTCCGCAAGAATGTCCCCGGACTCGCCGCCCTGCTCGGCCCCAGCACCATTCTTCGGCTACTCGCCTCTCGTATCGCGCCCTCGCTGCTCACGCTCCCGCAGCTCGAAGCCGCCGTCAGCCGCCTGCTCGGCGGGGCCAGCGCCCGCGCGATTGTCTCAAACCACGCCGGAGTGGGGGCGGATGTGGACCACCCGGAAGATGTGGCATTGGCACGGAAATATCTAGTGAGGGAATAAAACGCGCCTCAGGCTGCACTAACTCTAGCAATGAACACTCTGCTGGCGGCAGCCGAAACCAAACCCGATCCTGCCTTTGAGCGAGCCTGGAACCGTCACCGGGATCGGGTCTGGCGGCTGGTGGTGCGTCTCTCCGGGAGCCGTGAGGCCGCTGACGATCTGACCCAGGAAGTGGCGCTGCAAGCCGCGCAAGCCTTCCCTAAGTTTCGCGGTCAGGCAAAGGCGTTTACTCTTTTCTATAAAATCGCAGTGCGCTGCGTGCTCCGCTGTCGAGAGCAACGAAATCTGGGAACGGACATGCTTCTCGAAAGCATCCCCGCGCCCCACACAGATCCGACCATGGCACTGGCTGTCCAAGCCGCGCTCAGTACCCTTCCCGACGATCAGCGCACCGTGCTGGTTCTCGCTGTCTACGAGCAGCTTTCCTACAAAGAGATTGCCGCCGTCTTAGAGATTCCCCTGGGAACCGTCATGTCGCGCCTCTCTCGGGCGCGTCAGCAGCTACGAAAGGAGCTTTCCGATGCTTTGTAAAATCCCCCACGAAACCCTTATGCGCCTCCACGACGGTGAGCTACACGGTCTGCAAGCCTTCACCGTGCGCCGCCACGTCAAGCACTGTACGAGCTGCAAACAAAACCACGCCGCGCTTGGCTGCACCGACGCGCTTCTCCAAACCGCCGATTTCTTTATGCCGGAGCCGAAACACAAAACAAGCCCCCTACGGCCGATTGGGTTTGTCGGAGGCGTCACCATCGCCATTGGCGCAGCGCTATTCTTCGCGATTCCTGGTGGCCCATTTCGACCGATGCCCTCGTTTGCTGCTGTTGAAGATGCTATGGAGAAGATCAAAACGGTGCACTGGACAGAGACGATGGAGGTGCACATGGTCTGGGCGTTTAAGCCCAACGGCACGGGGCGGTCAATCGCCTCCGATAATCAGAGTGTGATGATCTATGAGTCTTGGGGAGACATGGTAAATCACCAGCTCAGTCATGTCTTGGTTTCAGGAAAGTTGGATGGTGCTCAGGAACGGCGTGTTGTGATGAACTCTGAGCAGGCGTGGGACTACATGAAGACAAGAGATCGGTCGGTGTACTTGAAGATGCCGTCCCAATTTTTCCAGGGGAACAAAGCAACAAAAATTGTGATGGATCAGGTGGTTCTCCCTAAAGACGATCCGGGGAGGACGGAGAAATTTGATTCGGGGGACGACTATATTCAGACCAAAACCTACTTGCCCTGGAAGCAAAGCGATGAGGAGCGGGAGGGCAAGAAGCTGCTCCGATTTGACCGAACCGTCATGATTCAAAAGGGCACCAATAGCAGTCGTCGGGAGGTAACCGTGTGGGTGGATCGGGAGACTATGCGGGTGGCACGCCGCGAGGAGATAGAGAGGAGGCCGAACTCGCAACAAATCGCATTTCGGTGCATCGCGGAGAACTTTCGCTACAATGAGACACCACCCTCGGGAGTGTTTGAGTTGCCCAAGCCTAAAGTGGGGGAGCACTATCAGATACTAGAAGCCTGGAGCAGCACCCGAGAGATACGTGCCGATGAGCAGGCGCGTAAGAAAGTTGTTGAGGAAGCGATTCGGGCCTACTCGCGCAAGGACATGGCGGGGTTTCTGGCGCTCTGGGACTTTGATGCCGTTCCGCAGAAGAAGCGAGCAGCGCGGCAGCAAGAGGCGCGGGCCATGATAACGACGCAGACTTCCTACAAGAGCTGGCGGGCGGAGAAGGTGATGAGTGCGCACCCTGGCCCGTCGGTATATGTGCGCAAGAGCGAGGCCGATCCGTTTCCACCTCCGCCACGCGCACCTGAAGCGACGGTGGATGTGAATGTCCGTGGCTGGGTGACGACAGCAAAAGTGAGTACCTCCTACCCAGCGCTGGCGACGTTTACGCTCACCAAACGTAGTGGGCAGTGGAAGATTCAGCAGCTCCAGCTCTCCACGAAGCCATTGCCCTCCGGCTGGCTCAAGGGCAAACACTGAGTCTGGCTAGTGAGGGCGGTAGGTGCCCGTGGTGGTGAGAGGGAGGTGGGCAAGGCTCGGTGTGGCGGGTATTTCCGTTGGCTGTAGAAAGTCAAGAAGGCGCAGTAAAAGTTTCATAATCGTTTGTTTCCCCGGCAATTTTCGGAGGAAAAGCAAAAATCTTTAGAGGCGGTATACTGTAATTAGTTATTTTATGACTTAAGGAGTCGCTTTTTGGAAACTCTGCCTCCCGGCAAGCTGCGTTTTATCCCCCTTGGGGGAGTTGGTGAGATCGGCAAAAATCTCTATGTCTATCATGTCCTGGATCAGCTTCTGATTGTGGACTGTGGGCTGAAGTTCCCCGATGAGAAGATGTTTGGGGTGGATCTGGTGCTGCCCGATGTTCGCTGGCTGGTTGAAAACAAAGCCGCCATTCAGGGTATTGTCATCACCCACGGCCACGAAGATCATATTGGGGCGCTCTCGTTTGTGCTGCCACAGCTCGGTAACGCGGTGCCCGTTTATGGCCCGGCGCTGGCGCTGGGGCTGGCAAAGAACCGGCTGGGAGAGAAGCGGCTGCTCGATAAGGTCAAGCTCATTGAGTACGGCCCGGATGATGTTTTGCAGCTGGGGCACTTTGTGGTCGAGCCCGTGCGCGTGGCGCACTCTATCCCGGATTCTTTTGGCTTGGCGATCCGCACCCACGCGGGCATCGTGCTCCATACCGGAGACTTCAAGCTGGACCAGACCCCTGTGGATGGCTTGCTCTTTGATATCCCCAAGCTCTCCCGAATCGCCGAAGAGGGAGTGCTCGCCATTGTCTCCGATACTACCAATGTCGAGCGGAGCGGCTACGTGCCCTCGGAGCGCATTGTCGGCCAGGCGTTTGATCGGGTGATCAGCGAAGCGCCGGGCCGCGTGATTATCGCCAGCTTCGCCAGCCAAATCCACCGGATGCAGATGGCAGTAGACTCCAGCAAGAAGTACGGGCGCAAAGTCGCCGCACTGGGGCGTTCCATGGCACAGAATATGGACATGGCCGCCGCGCTGGGCTATCTCTCGGTGCCGGAGGGAATCCGGATGCGCGCCGATGATATCAGCAACTGTAAGGCCAATCAGATCACCATTCTCACCACCGGCAGCCAGGGCGAGCCGCTCGCAGGCCTCTCACGGATGGCGGCGGGCGACCACCGGCAAGTGACCATCCAGAAAGGCGATACGATTGTACTGTCATCGTCGCCGATTCCTGGCAACGAGTCTGCGGTCTGGCGGGTGGTCAACAAGCTCTTTGCTCTAGGGGCCAATGTGATCTACGATGCCCTCATGCCCGTGCACGTCAGTGGGCACGGCTACTCCGAGGAGCTAAAGCTGGTTCTGAATATCACCAACCCGCAGTATGTCATTCCCGTGCACGGCGAGCGCCGGATGCTCGCCCTCTACGCCCGGCACGCTCAGGACATGGGCTGGCTTCCGGAGGATGTCTTCGTGCTGGAGCTGGGCGATGTGCTGGAGCTAGACACGAGTAAAGGTGAGATCGTGGATCGAATCCCCTCGGGCGCGGTGCTCATTGATGGCGACACGGGCCAGGAGATTCACGAGCTGGTTCTGCGCGACCGGCAGTTCCTCGCCAACGACGGCTTCCTCAATGTCGTGGTCGTTCTCGACTCCGAGAGCGGCGAGCTGATCGGTGGCCCTGAGTTTCTCTCACGCGGCTGTTTCTACATGGACAGCGCCGATGAGCTTCTCGCCGAGGCTGCCACGGTGGTGGAGAAGCTTCTGG
>NZ_JAYUPA010001028.1:0-2619 GCF_043760365.1 Armatimonas sp. | reverse complement strand
CGAGGCTCGCTCGTCGGTATGCCTCTAGTGTCTGTGCGGGAATCTCTCCCTGTAAACGACTGACCAAATGGCCCCAAAATGTTACTTCTTCTGACATTAAAATCCTTTCCACTTCGCGCTCGTAGCGCTCGGATAGGGACAGCATACCCTCCTTTACAGTGTAATTGGGGCGCATCTCCAGGAAGAGCTTTACTCTCCATATTCATAGATTTTTCTCCCCCATTGCATCCAGAAAGCGATCCCTAGAAGAGCGAATAAAGTCGCTATATTCACTTCAGGATGCCTGAATCCCTGGGTAATGTAGCTCACCAAAAGCACGGGAACCAAGATAAATCCGGCCACCGTTGCAGTTCTCTGGAGCCGCAGGGCTACTTTTCGGCGGCGATTCATGAGTATCAGCAGACTTGCCAAAAAAGCCGTAAGGGACATGGTGAGGATGAACAAAAACGATCCGAACAGAAAAATGTTACCCGAGTAGCTGCGAAACTGTATGGACTGTCTCCCGACAACAGTGAGTACATATCCACAGAAAAGGAGATTGATACCCCCTATCAAAACCTCTCGTGCTCGATCCGTCAGCTGTAAACGACTCTTTTGTTTTTGCATCTCTTGCCCTTATGCCCCCATTGTTAGTAGCTCATTTATTTTTGTCTGGAGTGAAGCCTGATACATAGCGCTCTGCGGCCTAGAGCGAACGAGTGATGGCAACAACGCCTCTGCCTGACTCGTCAGTTCCGCCCAGCGCACTGGATCTTGCGTCCGCACTGTGTTTCGCTGCTCCTCCAGCTCCGCTTTTCGTCTTACCTCTAGTTCACCCTGGTGCTGCGCTTCTAATTTTCTTGCTTGCTTACTTGCGTCCTGACGCTTACGCTCTTGTTCCCCTTGCCAGCTCTTCGGTGGGCTGAACCCCTGCTCTATGGCAGTGCGTAGATAAGCTCCCTTGGTGGACTTAATATTCTCAGCAAATGGTAAGTATTCGAGCTGGTGCTTACACTCCTCAGGAAGCTCCGCAGCTAGTTTTCGAGCGACAAGTTTCCCAACTCCGGCCTCAACAAGACGCTCTACGAGCGCTTCGTCAGCGATGTGTGGAAGGTCGTTGCTGAGAGCCTTTTCTTCTTTTTCTTCTGAAGCGACAGCAGCAAAAAGCCCTTCGTTTTCTAGCGCGCGCATGGTTGTTGCTGCTGTACTCTTTGTTGTATTCTTTGCTGTATTCTTTGTATCCTTAATAGTTTGGCGCTTTCCGCCAATCTTGTTTGGCGCATTCGTACAATCTAGTTTGGCGCTTTCCGCCAATCTAGTTTGGCGCTTTCCGCCAAACTGGAGATCTGATTGCAGGGAGTCCTGTGAGCTGTTTTGCTGGTTGCGCTGTCGAACGTCTTTGCGGAGTAGCTCCACCACTGCCGAGCGGTTAAGTTTGAACCAGAGCTTTGCGGGTTGACCCATCCGCTTTTCCTCAAGAAGTCCCAGATCCCGCAGTCGCTTGCGGGCCGTATCCTGCTCGCGTCGCCCCATGACGGTCTCGTACTCGATCTCCGGCATGGTCTTGTGAAACCAGCCATCGCGCCCTTCTGGGAGGCGCTGAGTCCAGTACCAGAACTGTGAAAGCAAGAGCCCTGCTGAGTGGCAGCCAACCGCTCGCGCCAGCCCACGCTGGTACGCAACAACACCCTCTCCAATGAGGAGGTTAAGAATTAGCTCGATCTCAGCAGAACCGTCATGCTCCATTGTCTTTCCCTAAAATCCTTCTTCGGCGAGGAATGCTTCTAGTAGCTCCAAGCACAGTACCCGCACTGAACTGAAGTCGTTCTCCAGGCAGTAGGTTTTTGCCCGCTTGGATAGCTCAGGCGACATCTCGACCGTTGCCTTCACACCGCCCTGGTGGTTTCGCTTTAGCTCAAGTGCCTCTTTTACCCGTGCCGTAAGTGAGTCCGTAGCCATCTCAGTAAGTGCGGGCGTGCGTGCCTCCGTACTTCCTTTCTTGCGTACTTGCGTACTTGCGGATTTACGGAGTTCCGTAGATGCGGAAGATTTAGGCGTTTCTTCCTCCGTGCTTGGTTGCGGAAGTGCGGAAGTGCGTACTTCCGCATCTGCGGGAATAGGCTCTCCTTCCCCCTTTTGTTCAGCGATATTTTGGCGGCGTAGATCGGCTAGTGTGCTCATGCCTTAACTTCCTTTGGCTTGCCCTTCGGGGCTTTATTGTCTTCTTTTAGTTCAACCGGCCAGCGCTTCTCACTTGCCATCTCACTTACCGAGAGCTCCACTAGGGCAGCGTTTGCGATCCTCTGATCGGTTACATAGCTATTCACCATGCATGCATCACAGAGCACACAAATATCGCGAGGAATCCCACGGGTGGTGGCATAGATTTCATGGAGTGCCTCTTCATTAAAATACTTATTGACCTTCTCGCCACCCGCCGTTTTCAGACGGTGAGCGATCATGCCGCACATATCCTCAAACGAGAGGGGATCAAGATGCCCAACCACAGCGATGCGTGAGCGGAAGGCTTCCTTGCGCTCTAGCTTGTTGGGGAGGTTGTCCTGGGCGAGCATCACAATCGTGATGAGCTTGCTCTTGGCGGTCTGGAAGTTGGTAAGCTCGGCGATGGTGTCAATGTTG
>NZ_JAYUPA010001027.1:0-7383 GCF_043760365.1 Armatimonas sp. | reverse complement strand
GTCCAGAAAGACACCTCCAAAGAACGGGCGGATAAAGTTCTCCACAAAGAGCGGCGAGAACCCGCGCCGCTTGAGAAAGCGCTCCGTGGTCTCGTCGGGGCCGTCCAGAAGTGCGCTGGTCGGCTTGGCCCCCACCTCGCCTGAGAGCCGCCAGGTGCGCCACTTGTCCTGCGGCGTCACGATCCCGGTCAGCAGCGACGGCAAGAGGGAGTCCGGGTCACGCGCGGGGTCGGCCAGCACATGCCGACGATCCCCCTGCGCGATCACAGCCCCCGGAGAGAAACTTCGCAGCTCCAGCGCCGCATAGTCAAGCTGGCGGCATGCTGCGGGGTAGGCCGTAAAGAACACCTGGAAGCCCCGGTCTAGCGTGAAGCCATCCACGTGATCTGAGCGCACGCGCCCCCCGATTCCGTCGGACTTCTCGTACACCACAACCTCCGCGCCGGACTTCTCCAGCAGCCGCGCACACGTCAGCCCCGCCACTCCCGCCCCGATCACAATGACTTTCACGAGACTATTGTACAGGCTGGGTACACTAAAGCCATGAGTACGCCCTCAATCAACACAGAGAACACGGCTGACCCGTGGCCGCGCTGCCCGGAGGCGGCAGCTTACTTCCAGGAGCTTTTCCAGGATTTTGCCGATCAGAACCCGCAGATCACGCAGCTTGCCCAGCGCTTCGAGGCCGAAGCGGGAGTAGATATTCTCGCGCTCGTGGACCACTGGATTCTGCCGCCAAGTAGCGGCTTGATCGAGAGATGGGAGGCACTCGGGCTGGTAAAAAACACGCTCTCTGAGGGCGACGAGGTCTGGGAGCACCCAGGTGCACGGCTTCCCCGGCTTCGCGTGAAAACCAAGCGCAGCACGCCCTGCCTGGCACTGGGCGTAGAAAATATCGCGGAGTTTGCCGACAAGAATCATCTGGCCCTCGACGCCTGCCACGGCCACGAGGACTCCGCGTATCAGTGTGGGCATCTCAGCCTGCCCCACGGCGAGCTCATGCCCATTGTCCGGCGCGGCTACCGGGGCTTTGCCCCCCAAACCCGCCCTGAGGGATTACAAGCCACACGTGCAGACTTCGCCACTCGGCCCCGCACTGACGATGAGCAGGCCAGCATTGCCGCCGCGCAGAAGCTTTTTGAAAAGCACGCTGCCACGCTGGGTCTGGGCCGTGCTACGGAGGAGTTCTTCGCTGCCGAGCGCGACTACTACCTGGCACGAAATGCGTCAGCACGCTGGCAGTACGCCCGGCAAGAGGCGATTGGAATTGGCTGGGCCAACCACGATCACCACACGTATCGCTGCTCCCGCGACGCGTTTCCCGCGCTGATCTCGCTCTTTGTGGCGATGGGCTTTATCTGCCGCGAGCGCTTCTACGCCGGTGCCGAGGCGGGCTGGGGAGCGCAGGTGCTGGAGCACCCCGAGAGCCGCGTCGTGATCTTCGCCGATGTGGATATCGCCCCCGAGGAGCTGGACTTAGATTTTGCCGCTGTCGAGCTGGTGCCCCGCACAACCCTCGGCACGATTGGACTCTGGTGCGCCCTGCACGGCTCGTCCATTGCGACAGCGGGAATGCACCATATCGAGTGCGAGTTCCTGTGCCAAAAAGTGAAAGACGATGCCAATGCCGCCGGGTACCCGGTCATGGCTCCCTTCACCGAACTGCCGATGCTCTGGCAAGCCTTCACCGTCGGCGAGCCCTGGCGCGTTGCCCCGGAGCGCCTCGCACCGTTAGTGGCAGCGGGGCATATTACCGGTGAGCAGGCCGAGAAGTTCGCCACGGTTGGGGCGCTGGGCAGCCATCTCGAAATCCTCCAGCGATGGGAAGGCTTCAAGGGCTTTAACAAAACCGCCGTCAGCAACATCATCCGCGACACCGATGCCCGGCGGAATTAAGCGGCTTAGCCGCCGACGCGCTTGGCTTTGTAGCCCTGGGCACTGAGCTCGGCGACGACTTTATCACGGTGCTCACCCTGGATCTCGATCACGCCATCTTTGAGCGTGCCACCCGTGCCACAGCGCTTCTTGAGCTGGGTACAGAGTGCCGCCAGCGCGGCATCGTCAAGAGGGAGGCCCTGGATGGTCGTGACACCCGCGCCCTTGCGCCCCTTGGTCTCCCGACCAACACGAACAACCCCGCCGCCCGGGATTTGCGAGCGAGTGGGGTTGTTTATGCAGACACAGACAGCCTCGCCACAGCTCGGGCAGAGGCGTCCTTTTTCGGTAGAGTAGACAAGTCCCACGAAGAAACTATATCATGCTACTTCTTTTTCTTTCGTGACTCCCAGCAGTTTCATCGCCGTGTCGTCGCGTAGGTAGGCTGGAAGCTCGCCGTCGCCCTGCCCTGAGACACTATCCTCTTCCAGACGAAGATAAGCCTGGAACTCATCGAAGAAAGCGATCACTCCTGTGAGATTATCTACGCGAACTCGCCCCGCTTCCTCCAGGGCCTGGTAGTTCGCATTGGTCTCATCCACCATAACGCGCAGCCCATTAAGCCGCTCATGAAGCCGCTCCATTTCCTCAGCGACATTCCGTCGAAAAGCCTTCAGCTCACCTCGATTACGAGTGAGGTACTGATTGAGGGCAACCATTTTTTGCGCCGCATCACTGACCACAAGATGGCCCGCGCTACAAGGATCCGTCGTGACCACAGAGATAGCCTGCTTCATCGTCTCACAACGTCCCCGTGCGGTCACCCCATAGGGCATCCCGACCAACACCTCGACCGCCTGCTCCGCGTTAAAGGGCACCGCCGACAAAAACACTCCACTGTAGATCGTGTTGTCGTTGAGCGAGCCATCTTCTTTAAGGGCTGCGGAGAGATCAGGAGGGGTTAAAGGATCGGGTTCTGGCTCGGGAAGCTGCTCCAGAACCACAACGGGTTCTGGCGTGTAGACAGCTTCCTGGGCAGGCGGAGGCGCAACGATGATAGTGGGCACCGCGTGTTCCTCATCCAGGCGTACCTCGATAAAACTGGAAGTAATGGCCTGACGTAGCTTTTGTCCAATTCGCATGGTTTGTCTCTAAAACTTTCTTAAGCCTGCACCACCGCCCCGCGTCTCACCGACCACAGGCAGCCCTTTTGGGGCGAACTTGGGGCGGTACTCCACGCAGCGGTAGGAAAGTGAGGTCTCACGAGGCGCTTCGGCCTCCTCTGTGTTCACTTCTTTCGAAAAGACAGAGCAGCGGCCATTCGCCACATCATAGCTCCCACAGTCCGTGCACCGACGGAGTACGGTCCAGCAGATGGAGCAGCGCACTGCACCAATCAGCTCGATCCGACCACAGAGCGGACAGTGGATATAGACCTCACGGAAGCCGTAGTCTTTCTTTTCGAGTGCCTGGCGCACTTTTCCTGTAAACGACTCAATGTGCTTGGTCATCTGGGTCAGCGAGGCGAGCAGGTGATTCATCTCCTCAACGGAGATAAAGTCCACGACACGGCCATCTAGGGTATCGGTGAGATCGTTGATCTTACGGTCAATTCCCTTGAGGTGGTCTTTCGCCGTCTGGCTCTTGTAGGGCTTCGCCTTCTCTTCGCTGGAGCGGAAGGAGCGGATCATCTGATCGGCCACCGAGCCGGTCACCCGCAGGAAGATTTCTTTTTTTGTGGGGTACTGCTGGATCGCCCGGATGATCTGATCGAGCGCACCAACTCCCATGCGCTCCGCCTTCACTTTTTCCACAAGGCGCATCTGGGTCTTCGGGTCACTATTGAGAGTCAGAAGAGCGCGCGCATGCCCCTCTCCAAAAACGGGGATGGTGCCCGGCCTCGTCACCAGCTCGGCCTGGATTGCTTCGGGAAGCTCCAATAAGTCAAGCAGCCGCCGTATCGTCGTATCAGAGACTCCCAGTGTCCGCGCTGTCTTCTCATAGGACATGAACTTCAGCAAACCCTGGATCGCACGCGCTTTCTCAATGGCGTTGAGATCCTCGCGCTGGAAGTTCTCTAGAAGCGCATCCGCGGCTGCGTCCTCATCGTTCATCTCACGGATAACCGCGGGGATGGTAGGCATGCCCGCGAGCTTACTTGCTCGGTAGCGCCGCTCTCCCATGATGATCTCATAGAAGCCGGGATACTTTTTGTGTGGACGAACAACTATTGGTTCGAGAACACCCCGCTCTTTAATCGAAGCAGCCAGCTCCTCCAGGGATTCCTGGAAGAAGGTTTTGCGTGGCTGATCTTCAGCAGCGCGTATTTTTTCTAGTGGCAGAAACTGAAACGACATCGAAGCAAGGCTCCCCGGGAGACGGTCTCCCCTTGGGCTTTCTATCCCATCTGGTTATATGGTTGGAAAGCCTGCAAGAATCCTTAGGTGCATTTCGGTATTTTTCCGAGGTACTTCGCTAGCGCCGACGAACAATCCCCAAGGAAAGCATGATATCGGGGGTGTAGCTGGTCACGAGAAAGGGGTAGATGTTTTCCGCAACAGAAACGTGCCAGCGCGTTTTTGCATCGGCTTGGTGCCAGGCTCCAAAGCTCATCTGCTGGCGTCGGCTGCTCCTGCCGCGCAGCCCTCGGTTGAAGGGAAAGCTCGTGTCCTCCATCTGAACCACCAGATTTGTGCGCGGGGTGCTCTGAAACTCAGCAGCAATGACACTCCCTGTGAGCCAGCGCTGTCCCTGTGTCAGGGGGGCCACTTGCACGGCTCCCGCCTGCACTAGATTCAGGTTGGCATGGGCGCTCCAGCGCGGCGTGAGTCGCACCTCTCCCAACAGCCCGACCCCGAGATCCACTGCCCCACTATCCAAAAGTGCTTCCCTACCCCGCACGGGAAGCTTCACCACCGCACGCGCGGACACTCCAGGCCACACAGGACGTCGTGCACTGAGCGTGACAGAAGTCAGCGCCGCCGCCGAACCGCCGTCTTGGAAGACAGTCGCACCATCGCGTACCTCACTGCGCACCTGACCATTTGCAATTTTACTAAAGACAGAGTCGGTGAAGGGCACGACATTCTGGTGCCAAACACGGATCAAGGGATCGAGAAAGCCCCCTGTGCGCTGCACCAAACTTGCTTGCCAGCTCCACTCGCCCCAAGCCTGCCCATACGCCTCTCCGAGGCGCAGGTTCTGAATCTCAGAGTCATCGTAGATAAATCTTGTTACTTCCCCGTGGTAGAAGGCGTTGTTGCCGATATCCAGCCGCAGGCGCTGCTCCCGTGCTCCTGGGGGTAGAGTTGTCACTCGCTCGGGCTCCAGAAGAGTGGCGACACCACTGAGGTTGGTCTGGATTTTAACGGGAAGCGGGCCAAAGAACGCGGGAGGATCAGCGGGCAGAGAGTACATAAAAACAGTTTACCCGGAGCGGATCGCCTCAATGGCCTCCTGGTAGCGCCCGCCGTCGAGGAACGTGAGGTAGGGGGCGTGCGGCTCGCCACAAATATTGGCGATAAACTCTTTCGCGAGTGCGGCCCAGCGGTCTTCACAGCCCCCACCGAGCTTGGGCAGAGCAGCGATCAGGCGCTCGGGAACGGGAAGCTCCTGCGCGTTATGGAAGATTCGGAAGGCAGCCTCGCCCTGTGCGATTAGAGTGCCGTGCTGTCCCCTAAGGCATAGCTGGGCCGCTCCCACTTCCGGGCCAGAGATTAGTGTCACGGGCACCTCGCCGGTCGGCGTGACAAAGCGCAGGCGGGCTGAGTACGACGTGTCGGCATCGCATGTGCGCCACTCGGCACTCTCTAGCTCCTCAGGCGTGAGTGTATCCGCTCTCGCTCCCCAGTCACGAAAATCGTGGATACCAGGGATAATTGGGGCTCGATCAATGGCAAACTTGGCCTGCCCCGTCGCTCGGCTTAGCGTTCCGCTGAGTACGCGCTCAAGGATCGAAAGAAGGTGTGGGAAGTGGCCGTTGAGGAGTCCGCCGCCCTGATCCAGCGAGAGTGCCCACGACCAAGGAAGCGGCGGCGAGAGATGAGCGCTGACATGGTAGGTAGCCTGGGTAATGCGCCCGATCACGCCGCTCGCCACCAGCTCCGCGAGCCAGACCACACTGGGTTCGTAGCGGCGTGTGGCGGCAAAAGCGTGCTTGACTCCTGCTGCCTCGACGAGTTGGCAGAGCGCCGCCGCCTCTGCTGCAGTGGTTGCCAGCGGCTTGTCGCAGAACAGATGACAGCCCTGAGCTACAGCGGCCTCGATGATCTCCCGCCGCAGCACCGCCGGAGTTGCGATTGCCACAATATCGGGGCGCACTTGCTCCAGTGTCGCTCGCCAGTCGTTCGACGCGAGGGAGATTCCCAGTGTGTCGGCCCGTGCCCGCACGATCTCTGGTTCGCGCCCGCACAGCCCAACCACCTCAACACCACAGTGCTGCAAGGCTCGCGTGTGCCCCTCGCCCGCAAAGCCCGCCCCAATGACGATAGCACGACGCATCTTAGGCGTTGACATCAGGAGGGGTAACCTACTTATTTATTTCTCACGCAGTAGAGCGTGTTGGCAGTGCGGATCAGCAGGCGATCCCCGACGAGGGCAGGTGTGGCCATGCACATGTCGTCGTCGGTGAGGCGGTTGGTCTGGAGGAGCTCGAATTTATCCCCCGCTTTGAGAACATAGCAGACCCCATCCTCGCTCAGGCAGTAGATTTTCCCGCCTGCGGCCCAAGGCGACGACGTAAACCCGGAGCCAATGGGCAGGCGCTCGCGATCGTAGAGGGGCTTGCCGGTCTTGGCATCAAAGCAGCTAAATAGGCCCCGGTCGTAGAGAACATAGATGCGGCCCTCGTAGTAAAGCGGCGACGGGTTATACGGCCCGGCGGTGGGATTGGACCAGGCAAGAGCGGCGCTTGCCGTGATATCGCCGCTTGCTCCGGGGCGGATGGCGTAGAGAGGGCGCAGCTGATCGCCCACATAGCCCGAGCTCACAAAGAGCAAGCCGTCGCCGGTCATGGGGGTGGGAATAGCGATGCTCGACATCCCCTTGAGCGACCAGAGTAGCTTGCCGTCACGCGGGTCGTAGCTGCGAACGGCGCGGGTGCCGGGGACGACCAGCTCGGTGCGCGTGCTGCTCTGCCAGACAAACGGCGTCGCCCAGTTACTCTTCTCATCACGCTCGACCTGCCAGATCGGCTTGCCGGTGTTCGCGTCGAAGGCCAGCAGCTCCGCACGCTCGTCGTTGTCATTGACCAGAAAGAGCCTACCTTGGTGCAGAACGGGCGATGCCGCGTAGCCCCAACCAAAGCGTGTCTTACGCGGCTCCAGCTTCTTGGACCACAGCTCCTTGCCGTTTTTTGCATCCAGCACAAACACTCCCAGCCCCCCAAAGAGCGCGTAAACCCGCTTGCCATCCGTCACGGGCGTCTCGGCACCGTAGCTGTTCTTGAGGTGCACGGCAGTGGTCGGTGCGCCACGAAAGACGGTCTTCTCCCAGAGCGCCTTGCCGGTG
>NZ_JAYUPA010001026.1:0-7385 GCF_043760365.1 Armatimonas sp. | reverse complement strand
CCAGTGTTTCCGCGCAATATGGTAGGTCGCCCGGATCGTGGCTTTGGTACGCGCCAGCTCCGTGGGGCTGTGCGGAAAGGTCGAGAGCAGGGGCATGTGTTCAGGTACCTCGTCACAGGCGGCTTCAGGTAGATCGAGGGTGAGTGTCGTGGTGACGTTTCGTAGACCCATCACACGCACGCTCAAGGTCACCGTTCGTGCCTGATTCGACGGCTCGACGGGAGTAAACCAGCCCCCAAAGAGCCCGTGTCCGTCGCGCTCAAAGCCCGACCACCACTCGATCTGGCCGTTGATCCCCGCCATTCCGGTCGAAGGTTGGAACCAATCATTAATCTCACGCATGTACTGGCTGGGATAGATCGTCCCAAGATCGTCGCGCACCGCCGTGATGTTGCAGCTGAGCACGCCTTTCCCCGCATCAAGGATCACAAAGAGATCGCCCTGCTGGTTGCTCTGGAGATCCAAAAGCTGAACTCCATCTCTCTCGACTATAGGCTTTTGGTGCGCCGCAAGCCAGGCCGCACGGGCCTGGGGCAGATCGATAACTCTCCCAGCAACCAGTACGTCGTTTTTAGGAAAATTCGCGGGCTGCTCCACACTATCGTAGACATAGCGCTGCCGGGAGCGTGCCTGCCAGCCCTGCCCCGGATTCCGTCTCTCTTGATACTGAACCCGAACCCGATTGGTGGCTTTTTCAATGACCCAGACCGCGCGGCTTGATGAGTTATCGGGATTGGAAAATGGGGTCTTGTACTCTAGCCGGACGGTTCGCGTCGTGGCATCCTCATCGCCGAATAAACCTATGAAGGGCAGAAGTGCTGTCCAAGGGGTCTGTACAAGCGAGCGAACCAAGCCTCCCATCCCACTGGTTCCTACACCGCCGTAGTGACGGTTCGGCTCAACCACGGCCAGATCCCAGTCTGGGTAGCCGCGCCAGACGTGTGTGGGGGTGGTGAAGTGGGTATAGAATCCCCCCGTGCGGAACTCGTGGCCATTGGCTTCGTAGGTCTCACCAAGCGTGCGCCAGGCACCCGTTTCTGGTGAGTAGACTTCGGTGATAATCTTCACGGCTTTTACCCTGCTTGTTGCCGTAGCGGCAGCGCGTAGCTGGAGGACGTAGGGAATATGCGGCCCCGTTGCGGCAATGGTCACCCCAACGAGGCTCGTTGCTGCCAGTGCGATAAACCGGCGACGGTGCAGCGTTTTTTTGCTACGCTTCGCATCACTGGCATCCGCCATTTTAGCGAGGCGCTCGGTGAGGGAGTTGGGGATGGGGGCAGTCGTGTGGCGAGCTTTGAGGGCATCGGTGAGTTTCATAGGGATTCCTTCTCCATAAGAAAGTAACGGCTGCCGCGCTCCCGCATAGTCTGGCGGGCACGGTGCAGGAGCTGGCCAACGGCGTTGGGTGATTTATTGAGTGTTTTGCCAATCTCGATCAGTGAGAACTCGTCTACGTACTTCAGCAAGAGGGCCTCGCGCTGGAGCGTGGGGAGTGTGTCTAAGAGGCCGTCGAGCTCGGCGGCGGCCTCTTTTGTCAGGGCCTCAGCTTCGGGTGTCGCACTGGAATCTGTCAGCGTGTCGTAGAGTGGCGCTGTCGCGTGGCGCTTGTTGCGCCGCAAGGCATCTACGGCTTTACTACGTGCAATCGCGATCAGCCAAGCACGCGCCGGGTCGTGGTCTGCGTCGGGATTCTCTGCCGATGTGGGGCAGCGATCGAGGCGAGAGAACGCCGTGGCAAAAGTCTCTGCCACCACATCCTCGGCCTCTGGTGTGTTTCCTAGCCGCGCCGCAGCATAGCGCCAAAGCGTCCCCCGATACCGCACTTGCAGTGCATTGGCGGTGATGGGAGCCGCTCGCTCTTTTCGTGTCCAGAGTTTGGAGATCTGTTGGGTTTGTAGCATTTCTCTCCTCCGCACTACTCAACGCGTATGTTGCTTAGATTTTACGCTGAGATTCTTCACGCATCGCGTGCCTACGAAAACGCGGCTATCGTTTTGTGCGTGTCTCGTCGGGCCTGAGCTAGCGGTAGACTGTATACTGGAACTGTGCCTAAGCCCTTTGATGCCTCGACAAAATTTCTGGTCGAACTCTACCCAGAGGACTGGCTGCGTTTTCTCAAACAGCCCATTGGCCCGACGGAACTGGTAGAGGCAGATCTCTCCACGGTCACGGCGGCGGGCGATAGAATTCTACGGGTGAACACCGTTCCGCCTTACGCCATGCACATGGAGTTCCAGGCAGGGCCAGATCCTGAGCTCGAAGAGCGGACTTGGGAGTACAATGTTCTCTACACACGGCGATTAAAAATCCCGGTGCTGAGCACGCTGATTCTGTTGCGGTCTTTCACCAAACAACACGCACTGACCGGACGATTTCAGGTTCGGGGAGTGGTTGGCGAGAGTATCCACGAGTTCCACTACAATATTCTTCGGGTCTGGGAAACGCCGCCTGAGGTATTTCTCGAAGGTGGGATCGGGCTTTTGCCACTTGCCACGGTAGCCAAAGTGTCGCGCACCGAGCTGCCGATGATTGTTGAAGCGGTCAATGAGCGCCTAGATCGAGAGCGTAAGCCCAGTGAGGCTGAGCTTCTTCGAACGGCAACCTATGTCTTGATGGGGCTAAAACACCCCAAACATCTTGTGGAGAAACTGATGAGCAGAAATGTACTGGAACTATCCTCAACCTACCAAGGATTGATTCAAGAGGGCTTGGATAGAGGCTTGCGGCAGGGGCTGGAGCAGGGGCTGGAGCAGGGGCTGGAGCAGGGGGCTGCGCGTGAGGCAAGAAGCATTATCTTGCGCCAGGGGCGAAAGCGGTTTGGACCGCCCGCTCCCGAGACTGTTGCAATACTGGAGGCTATTTCCTCACGAGAGGCTCTCGAAAGGCTGTCTGAGCGCTTACTGGATGTCGAGACCTGGTCAGAACTTCTGGCGGAGTAGGTCTTTTGGCTAAAGCAACGACACGATTTGTCTGTCAGCAGTGTGGCCATGTCGAGCCCAAGTGGGCCGGGCGGTGTCCGAGCTGTAGCGAGTGGAACAGCCTTGTCGAAGAGGCGGTTCGTGAGGCCAAGACCCTCACGGCGCAGATTCGGGCGGGGGGCTCCTCGTTCTCCCACATGGGCGCGGCGCAGTCTCGCCCCCGGCCCATCACGGAGATCGAGATCAGTGAGCGGGAGCGCCAGTCCACGTTCATTCCTGAGTTTGATCGCGTGCTCGGTGGCGGGATTGTCCCCGGCTCACTGACACTCATCGGCGGCGAGCCGGGGATTGGCAAGTCGACCCTGATGAGTATGCTCTGCGGGAATCTCGCGGCGCAGTATGGGACGACGCTCTATATCTCGGGCGAGGAGTCGGTGGAGCAGATCAAGCTGCGCGCAGTGCGCCTCTCGGCGCTTCACAAAGACTTACTGCTGGCCTCCGAGACCGATATTGGGGTGATTGCCAGCTTTGTGGAGCAGCTGAGGCCCAAGTACCTGGTGATTGACTCCATTCAGACCATGATCTCCCCCGATGTGGACAGTGCGCCAGGAACGGTCTCGCAAGTCCGGGCAGCGACCAGTGCGCTGGCCGCGCTGGCAAAGGGAAAGCGCATTCCTATTTTTCTCGTTGGCCATGTCACCAAAGAGGGCGCGATTGCCGGGCCGCGCGTTTTAGAGCACATGGTGGACACGGTGCTCTACTTTGAGGGCGATGCGCACCTCACGTATCGGATATTGCGTGCGGTGAAGAATCGCTTTGGCTCCACCGATGAGCTGGGGATCTTCGAGATGCGCAGCGAGGGCCTGGTAGGCGTCGAAAACCCGTCGGCGGCGTTTCTGGCGGAGAGGCCCATTGGCAGCCCCGGCTCCACCGTGACGGCCACGATGGAGGGCTCGCGGGCGCTCTTAGTGGAAGTACAGGCACTGGTGGCGCAGAGCTATCTCACCAGCCCCCGAAGAGTGACCAATGGCGTCCATCGGGATCGTGTGGCGCTCGTGCTGGCGGTGCTGGAGAAGCGTCTGGGGCTGAGCCTGGCAAACATGGATGTTTTTGTCTCCGTGGCGGGCGGCGTGCGTGTGGAGGAGCCGTCGGCGGATCTGGCGATTGCGCTGGCCGTGGCCGGAAGTTTCCTGGATCGCCCTGTGGGGGGCAATCATGTCTTTCTCGGCGAGATTGGGCTAGCCGGAGAGGTGCGAAGCTGCACTCAGATCGAGAAGCGCCTTAGAGAGGCTGCCGGGCTAGGTTTTGGGGGCGCGATCCTGCCTCAAAAAAATATCGGACGGGAGACGCAGGGAATCGGGCTGGACTTATCGGGGGTAGAAACCGTGCGTCAGGCCGTCGAGAAAGCACTGCTCGCGCCACAAACCAGTGCGCCCGTGAGCACCACCCGCGACGAATAAAAATCCTATGCAACTGAAGGTGCCTCTACGGTGTCGGTAGAGCGGGAGCACGCGATGGATATTCCGGAGGACGTTTTCGAGAATCGACATGCCTTCAAGGCGTTCATTACCCAGATGGGAGGGGATCCGCGCCGCGATGGGGAGTCGCTGATTGCCTACCTGACGGGCTGGCTAGAGCGGCACGCGAGCGAGTCCGGCGAGTCCGAGGAAAAAAAAGAAGCCGCCCGTCGGTTGATTTTAGAGCTGACCGAAGGGCTCGAGGGGCTCTATGCACAGGATCTTGCCGTGGCACGGCTTGAAGATGAGCTCGATATTCTGCGTGAGCAGCAGAACCATCAGATCGCAAACCTACGCCGAGGCTATCGGAAGATGGTTTTCTGGCGTGGCCCTCAGGATGCCGATGTGATCGCCGCTGCCGACTGGGTGCGTCAGGAGTTTCCCACAGAAGTCGCTGCCCATATTCTTGACATCGACGGCCTTTTTGACGATGACATTCCCCAGGAATAATGGCTTCTGTGGTATACTCTTGCCTCGTATGCCCCTTCTGGAATGCAAAAATGTTATCAAGCGCTTTGGAGGACTGACCGCCGTCAATGAGGTGAATCTTGTCGTTGAGCAAGGGGATCTCGCTGGTCTGATCGGTCCTAATGGCGCAGGGAAGACAACTCTCTTCAATCTTCTCACCGGAGTCTATGCTCCCACCGAGGGCGATATTCTCTTTGAGGGTGTCTCGATTTCGGGAAAGAAACCCTACGAGATCGCGCAGCGTGGGATTGGCCGGACGTTTCAAAACATCCGACTCTTTAGTGACCTGACGGTGATGGACAATGTTCGCACTGCTGCCTCGGTTCGTGCGAAGACGGGGCTGGCCGCGACGGTGTTTCAGACCGCTGCCTGTGCGCGGATCGAAAAGGCAGTTACGGAGGATGCCGGGCACCTTTTGGAGCTGCTGGGGCTCTACGACCTGCGCGATGAGCAGGCCCGAAACTTACCCTACGGCGATCAGCGGCGGCTGGAGATTGCACGAGCGCTCGCGACCAAGCCCCGGCTCTTACTGCTCGATGAGCCCGCGGCGGGGATGAATCCGCAGGAGTCCGAGGATTTAATGCACCTCATTCGGCGACTACGCGATGAGTTCTCCGTGACCATTTTACTCATCGAACACGATATGAATGTCGTGATGGGCGTCTGTGAGAAGATCACGGTTCTGGTCTACGGTGAGCCCATCGCTTTTGGCACTCCCGAAGAAATCCAGAGCAACCCCAAGGTGATTCAGGCCTACCTCGGTGATGAAGACGGCGATGGAGTGGGCGATGTGGGAGGCAAGACGGATGCTTAAGCTGGAATCGCTTGATGTCTACTATGGCGCGATCCATGCCCTGCGCGGCGTGAGTGTCACGGTCGAGGAGGGGGAGATCGTCACCCTGATCGGTGCGAACGGCGCGGGCAAGAGCACGCTGCTGCGCACTGCCTCCGGGATGGTGCGGCCTCGAAGTGGCTCCGTGACGTTTCTGGGGGAGAATATCACCAAGACTCCCATTGCCGCGATTGTCTCACGAGGTCTGGTCCACTGCCCGGAGGGGCGGCGCATCTTCGCCAATATGAGTGTCAAGGAAAACTTAGAGCTGGGCGCGTATCTGCGTAAGGACAAGGCGGGGATCGCCTCGGACTACGAGTATGCGCTGAATCTCTTCCCCAGGCTCCGTGAGCGCTTGAGCCAGAACGCCGGAACCCTCTCAGGGGGTGAGCAGCAGATGCTAGCGATTGGCCGTGCGCTCATGAGCAAGCCAAAGCTCTTAATGATGGATGAACCCTCGCTCGGCCTCGCCCCGGTGATTGTCCAGGATATTTTTCGCATTATCCAGACCATTAACCAGGAACATAAAGTGGCTGTCTTGCTGGTGGAGCAGAACGCAAACAAGGCACTCGCCGTAGCGCACCGGGGCTACGTCTTAGAGACGGGCCGGATCACGCTCGAAGGGGCTGCCGCGGAGCTGCGCACCAACCCCGAGGTCAAGAAGGCGTATTTCGGAGAATGACCCTCACCGCGGACAACGTGGGCCTCTATGCCGAGACTCTCGTGCGGCAGGCAGCGACGGGCGGCTACTGTCTGGACTACTCCGCGGAGTCTCTGGTGGCTCTGGATGCACTTTTAGCGAGCTCCGATCCTCTTTACGATCTCTCTAGCGAAACGCAGCGCTCCCTTGTGATCTTCTATGCGGGCTGCTATTTAGGTGAGGTTCTTGTCCGCACACTCGGAGGGCTGTGGCAGCTCACCGATAACTGGGCGGAGTCAAGCCTCGTCATTGTGCGTGAGCAGGAGGGAATTGAGGTCCGTCCGTTTGAGAAGCTCTACCGCCGGCTTGCCGAGGGAGAAGACGGAAATCGTCTCGCGGATTACCATCATGGCATCCTGGAGCGTTTTCTTCGTTCTTGACAGAGTCCGTAGGATATGGGATCATAGAGGTTAGAGTCTGGGAGAAATCACTCGGCTCTGTTTCAGATTAGCCGACGAACACGAAGATGGTTCGAATTGCTATCTTGAATCCTAAAAATCTAACCCAACAAAGGTCGGAAATCATGTCTCAAAAACGTACTCAGGGAGCGTTTACGCTCATTGAACTTCTTGTCGTTATCGCAATCATCGCGATTCTTGCCGCGATTCTCTTTCCTGTTTTTGCCCAAGCTCGTGAGAAAGCCCGGAGCATCTCTTGCCTTTCCAATGGCAAGCAGATCGGTACCGCACAGATGATGTACTCCCAGGACTACGATGAGGAGATCGTGCCCTGGTACCAGCGCAACTACCCCACGGGTTTTCCAAACCAGCAGGCCGCTTTCGTGGATCGCGTCTGGTGTAATCTCCTCAACCCCTATATCAAGACTCATGGTTCGCTCATTTTCTGAGTATTTTAGCGAATTTGAGGTAACCTCATTTCATGACCGAAACGCTCACTCTTATCACGGAACGGGTGGATGACATCCCCATATTATTGGAGCAGATGCAGAA
>NZ_JAYUPA010001025.1:0-2626 GCF_043760365.1 Armatimonas sp. | reverse complement strand
AAGAGGAGATTCGCCCCGCACGGCCCTTTACGCTCATCCGTGCCGTTGCCCTCGTGCGGGAGCGTGACCTCACCAGTGGGCTCCTCCTCCTGCCCGAGGGGACGGCGAGGAACGAGCTAGGGGAGATGGTTGCGTTACCCCCCGCCGTAGATGACGGGCTTGAGGGTGCCGATGTAGGGCAGCGAGCGGTAGCGGCCTAGATAGTCCATGCCGTAGCCGACCACGTACTCCTCCTCGACCACGAAGCCACAGTAATCGGGCTCTAGCTCGATTCCCAGTGCGCGGCGGCGAACGGGCTTGTCCAGAAGCGTGCAGACGCGGATGGAGGCGCACTTGCGGGAGCTGAGCAGCTCCCGCAAGTAGGAAAGGCGACGCGACATCGCTGGACTGAGCACATCTTCCACTACCAGCACATGACGGCTCTCCACGGGCTCGTCTAGATCCTTGAGAATCTTCACTACCCCACTTGCCTTGCTCCCAGAGCCGTACGAGCCCACGGCGACGAAGTCAAAGGAGAGCGGAATCGTGATGCGCCGCACGAGGTCGGCCATGAAGAGGGTCGAGCCCGTTAGAACACCAATCAGAATCAGATCCTTGCCCTCGTAGTCGCGGGTGATCTGTGCGCCCAGGGCGCTCACACGCGCAGCGATTTCCTCTTCGGTAATGCGAATTGTCTCGATATCAGGGTGCATGTTTCTCCTCAGTCCATAACCAAGTCAAACCAGTCCACATCGCTGAGCACCACTTTAGGGGTAGTGCCACCGAGGGGCAGCTCGTAGAGGTCATACGCGATTTTATCGGCAGTGGTGGGGCGTGGCGAGAGAAACAGCACTGTCTTGCCATTCTCACTGAACCGAGGGCGGGCAATCTCACCATTGATTAATCGTCTGGTTTGGAGGCCCGGACCTTCCGCCAGCCAGAGGCCACGCGGCACCGATGCAAAAACCACGCTCTTGCCATTGGGGGCCAGTGCGGGCCAGAGCGCCGCACCATAGACCGGTGTTCCTCCCAGGGGCGGAACCGGAGTCCAGGCATTGCCTACCGCGAGGTTACAGATCATGAGAGGAGCCACGCCGCTCTCACGCCCGATCGAGACTGCTGCAATATAGGTAGAGCGTGCATCGGGCTGGGTCACAGACCCCAGACACTTCCAGCGCCCCTCAGAGTCCACCAGGGCCGTGCCCACCTGAGCATCCATGGTCACCGTCATCACACCCGCCGCCGCGCCCACGCGGGTGCAGCCTAGATAGAGCGTTCGTCCGTCGGCGCTCCAGGAAAGGGAAACCGGGCTCCAGTCCGCAAGGGTCGTGCTCGGGCCACTGAGAATCGTTTCGCCCACCTCGGTGACTTTGTGCCCTTGCCGATCTGTCAGGCTGTCGGTGCTCAGAAGGCGCTTTTGTCGCCGCCCCGTGATGTCGGTCAGATAGAGAGTGAGGGGGCGTGCGGCAAGGCTACCCTCGCTCTCCTTGGAAGCGGACTTTGCCCAGACAATCCGCCGGCCATCGGGGGAAGCCGCCCAGAGACCCCCCGCCCCCGCACCGATGTCGAGCAACTTGCGCGACTCTTTTCCATCGCGGCTGGCACTATAGAGCGCACCGCCTCGCTGGAAGATAAACCGCTCCGCATGAGCCACTCCAGCCAACGCGAGCGTCAGACCAATGGCAACGAGACTTTGCACCTTCATTTCGCCCATCAGTGTACCGTATTTTAAGCTCCGTGAGAGGTATAATTTCCACTATGGTACTCACCGACGAACAACAGGCGACGTTTCACGACCAGGGTTTTTTGGTCTTTCCCCGCTACTTCACCGACGACGAGCTGGTTGGCTACAAAGCCGATATGGACGTTGTCCAGGCCCAGCGCGAGGCTAAAAAGCCTTCCCCCTATCTTTGCCAGCTCCCTCATCTGGGTAAGCTCATTGTTCACCCGAAGACCCTGAGTATTGTTGAAGAGGTGATGGGGCCGGGCTTTGCGTTTCACCACCTGCACGCGAGCCGCCAGGGCGCGGGCACTCCTGGATCGAACTGGCATCAGGACTACGAGCAAGAGCCGCAGACCAACCGGAGCCATGGCATGGTGCATGTGTTTTACTACTTCAATGGCCTCAATGGCGAGGTCGGAGACTTAGTGGTGCTACCCCGCACCCAGAAAACTGTAATCGCCAACGGGGCACTCTCGCACCTGGGCCAGCAGGTTCTCCCGGGCGAGATCGTGGTAGACAACTTGCCCCCTGGCTCCGCCGTGCTGGTCTACTCCGCCCTCTGGCACGCCCGCCGCGCCAAGCCCGGCGGTGAGGATCGGGTGCGCTACTTCGCCGACGCGTCGTACTGCCAGGCGGGGGTGAAGTGGCCGTCGTATCACAACGTCCAGTGGCGCGAAATTCTCGCCGCCGCCCGTGAGAACTTGGGCCACGAGTCGCTTTTCGCCGAGGAGCACTTCTTCGATGTGCGTGCGGGGAAAGCCGCGTGGCGAGAGCGGCAGGGGAGCCTGGTGCTTGATATACTGCCTACCGTATGAGTGCACCACGTATCGCCTCCCTCTCACGCCAGACCTCCGAGACAGAGATTACGCTCTCGCTTGATCTTAACGGCGACGGCTCCAGCCAGCTTGCGACCGGCGTCGGCTT
>NZ_JAYUPA010001024.1:0-7402 GCF_043760365.1 Armatimonas sp. | reverse complement strand
GTCTGGCAGGGCAGAACGTGGTTCTGGAGATTGTCTCCGGGCCTAAGGAGAAAGGAAACGGATGAGTACCCTGTTAACTCAGGAGCCCCTGACGGAAGCGACTCGCACAGAGCAAGCTTCCTCCCCAGCGATGGCCAAGACCACCAAGGCGCACACGGAGCCAAAAGCACACCAGGAGCACGAGACTATTAACCATAGTGGTGCAGCTCCCTTTGGGCATACCCCGGAGTATCTTCTGGATGTTCGCCTAACTGTCAGCGCCGAGATAGGCCGCGTCGAGATGCCGGTCCGTCAAGTGATGCTTTTGGCTCCTGGCGCACTGGTTGAGCTTCAGCGCAGCGCCAGTGAACCCGTGGATATTCTCGTGAATGGGCACTGCATTGCCCGTGGTGAGATCGTCGTCATTGGTGAGCACTTCGGTGTGCGCATCACAGAGCTGGGCACTCCTCTGCCTACACAACGCTAACTTATGGACTTGTTTTTAGAAAGGTTTACGATCATGAAATCTCTGTCTCTTGCCACTCTCTCTCTGACATTTTTACTTGCCGCCTCCACGGCAACACACGCTCAGACCGCCGCTCCGGTAGCCGTGAAGCCTGCCGCGACGACGCCCGCTCCTGCTCCGGCCCCGGCTCCCACCGCGGTAAAGCCTGCCGTCACGACGCCCGCCCCGACAGCAACGACCACAACTGCCGTTCCGGTGGCAGCTCCCACAGCAGGAGCGGGTGCCGCGCCAACCACTACCGCCAGCCCCGCACAGGAAGTTAAGAAGTCTACCGACCCCGAGGCGCAGCCAATTACTGGCTATATCGCTCCTGCCAATGATACCCCCAATACCAAAGCGATGATCCAGGATCTGGGAGTCAAGCTTGGCGGAGTCATCGGCCTCATGCTGATCTCCGCGCTGGGCTGGAACAAGCTGCGCCGCCGTGGCGTGGGCATCAAGAAGAGTGGGACTGCCGAGCGCAACGAGAGCCGCCTTCTCGTTATGGAGAAGCTTCATCTCAACCCGCAGCAGGTTCTCTATGTCGTCCGCTACGCCGAGCGCACCCTGCTCGTTGGCGCATCGCCGCAGAACCTGAACCTAATCACCGATCTCAGCAAGGGAGGCACCGCCCTGGCTTCTAGCAGCGCCACTGCTCTGCCCGCCCCGCTAACCGAGGCGCTGAAGGAGCTAGAGGCCCGAGGTGAGCGAGTAAAGCCCTCACCAGAGCCTGCAATTCGCACACCACGCCCCGTGGCCGTTGAGGATCGCTTCGCCGGTATCCTAGACCGCTTGCGGGCTCAAGAAGAGCCGAGCATGCCGAGCGAGTACCGTGTGCAGCAATCACGCCCTACCCGCACCATCGCGGAGCTCGACGAAGATGAGGAAGAGCGCCTCCTGGCAAAATCGAGCCGTGGTAGCTCCCTCTTCCGCGCCGCCTCAACAACCTCGGCGGGAGACGGCAGATGATCTCGGGACACGGGCGAACGCTCGGGGGGAGGGCGCTTCTGTGCGCCCTCTGCCTTCTGGGCTCGCTGGGGCTGGCTTTCGCGCAGGCTCCCAGCGGCAGTGGTGCCGCGATGGGCATCCCGGTCGGCATCAAGCTCCCCGCCGTGAACCAGCCCCAGGAGATGGGACAGTCACTCCAGATCCTGGGAATGCTCACGGTGCTGGCAGTGGCACCGGGCATCCTGATGATGATGACATCGTTTACCCGAATTGTTATTGTCCTAGGGCTCACCCGCTCCGCAATTGGTACGCAGCAGCTTCCCCCTAACCAGGTGCTGATGGGCCTCGCTTTGTGTCTGACTTTCTTTACGATGCAGCCCACCCTAGCGGACATGAACACCAGCGCCCTCCAACCCTATCTCGCAAAACAAATCACGGCGGACCAGGCGGTCGAGAAAGCTGTCCCTCCGATCCGCAGCTTCATGCTCCGTCAGACGCGTGAGGCGGATCTCTCGCTCTTTGTGGAGATGAGCCGCATCAAGCGCCCGTCCACGGTGCGTGATGTCCCGACCTATGTGATTATTCCCGCTTTTGTGATCAGCGAGCTCAAGACAGCCTTCATGATGGGTTTTATCATCATGCTTCCCTTTCTCGTCATAGACTTAATAGTCAGTATGATCCTGATGAGTATGGGAATGATGATGGTTCCGCCGATGCAGATCGCTCTGCCCTTTAAGATTTTGCTCTTCGTGCTCATTGACGGCTGGCACTTGCTAGCACGTGCCCTCTCACTAAGCTTCTAGCAAGAAAGACACCTAAAACACCCCATGAGTCAAGCCCAAGCCTATACCTACATCCAGCAGTGCCTCTGGACTGCCACCCAGGTGGTCATGCCGGTCATCATGGCCGCCCTTATGGTTGGCACCGCGATCAGTGTCTTCCAGGCAGCCACTCAGATTCAAGAGCAGTCGCTCTCGTTCGTTCCCAAAGTGGGTGCACTGCTGGGCGCTCTCGCGCTCACCGGCGGCTGGATGATCACGAAATTGGTCGAGTACGGGCGTAGCATTTTGATTGATCTGCCCAGTGTTCTTCAGAGATAGCAACTAAAATCATGGAGCTTTCCTTCTGGCTTGAGATTACCCAAGGACGATTCCTCACCGCGCTACTGATCTTTGCGCGGCTGGGTGGCGTTCTGTTCGCCGCACCTCTGCTCTCCAGCCATAGTGTTCCAACACCGGTTCGGGTGGGCTTAGCGACCATCTTCAGCCTGATACTCACGCCCCTGTTCCCTCCTACCTCGATCAGCAATCTTCCGCTCCTGGCAGTGGGATTGGGCAAGGAGTTTATGATCGGTCTGGCACTGGGCTGGATCGCGTCCTTGATGTTCTCCTGCGTGCAGATGGCCGGTGAGTGGCTGGATGTCCAGTCGGGCTTCCAGATGGCACAGCTCTTCAACCCCATGTTCCAGGCAGGGGGCGGCCCTCTGGGAAACCTTAAGTACATTCTCGCCGGGATGATCTTTCTGAGCGTGAATGGCCATGCAGTTATTCTTCAGGCCACGGCGGAGAGTTTCCGTATCAGCCCTCCTGGTGCCCTGGTGATTGGGATGGGCGGCATTGACGACTGGTTTGGTTTTCTGAGCCGCACCCTCTGGCTTGCCATTCAGATTGCAGCGCCGGTGGGCGTGACACTCTTCATGACGGAGCTGGCGCTCAGTATTGTCAACCGTGCTCTGCCCCAGTTCAATGTTTTGATGCTCAGCCTGCCCCTCAAGGCAGTTCTCGCCGTTGTGGCGCTCGGGGTTGCGCTTCCATCCATGGGAAATGCCCTCGCTCTTATCTTCTCCGACTTTGGGTCGGTACTCGTCGCCGCGCTTAAGATTATGAAGGGTTAAGGCAATGTCAGACGAAAAAACAGAGCCAGCCACACCCAAGAAGCGTAAGAAAGCGCGTGAAGACGGCCAGGTCGCCCGTAGCGCCGATCTGGTCAGTAGTGTTGTCTTGCTTGGTCTGTTTGTCGGTACTCCCGCCAGTCTCCCCCAGATCGGCAGTACCCTGACTAGCTTTTTTATGAAGTGCTTCGCCGTGATGCCCACCAAAGCGGGCCCCGAGAAGCTCGGGGAGATGGCGGGGGATCTCTTCCGCAATATTGGCCAGCTCACCATGACCCCCATGCTGACCGCAATGGGGCTCGGGGTAGCCGTTAATATTCTCCAGGTCGGGCTCTCCTTCACTCCCAAGCTACTGGAAGCCAAGGGCAGCCGGATAGATCCGCTCCAGGGTCTTAAGCGTCTCTTCACATCGCGCGCTTTTTTAGAGATCTTCAAGGGGCTGATTAAAGTGGCGCTGGTCGGCTATGCGGGCTGGGACTATCTCTCTAAGCATGCAGAAGACTGCCTACGCCTCGTGCTCACCAACCCCACGGAGATCGCAGGCGAGGTGGGCAAGATGACCCACGCGCTGGGCATGAAGATGGTGGGGACGCTCTTTAGCATAGCAGTGCTAGACTATGCCTGGCAGCGCTACCAGCATGAGAAGTCCATGAAGATGACCAAGCAGGAAGTCAAAGACGAGATGCGAGATGCCGAGGGAAACCCCGAAATCCGTCAGCGTATCCGCCAGCGCCAGCGCGAGTTTTCACGCCGCCGCATGATGTCCGAGGTGCCCAAGGCGACCGTCGTGATCACCAACCCCACCCACTTCGCCGTCGCCCTTGTCTACAAGCCCGGCCAGCCGGGTGCCCCGCGCGTTATCGCCAAGGGGCAGGATCGAATCGCGCTGCGTATCCGAGAGATCGCCCGTAAAAACCACGTGCCCGTGCTGGAGAACCCGCCCCTGGCGCGTGCCCTCTTTGCTCAGGCGGAGCTGGGCGATGAGATCCCTGCGGATCTCTACCGCGCCGTCGCCGAGGTGCTCGCTCTGCTCTGGCGAATGGGAAGCGTGCCGCTCAGCCCTCAGCCGCTCACCACGACTGCGTTCCCGACAGATCCCCCCTCTTCTGAGTCCCAATCTTCTACTGAAACCGAAAGCGAGATACGCTAAGTGGCCATCGTTCTCACCCGAGCTGGAATTACCAAAGCCGGACGTAGCTTCTTCAATGAGGGCGGCGGCGCAATGGCCGCCGTCAGCATTATCTTGATGCTGGTTGTCCCCCTCCCCCACTGGGCGCTGGATGTTTTCCTGGCGCTCAATATCACCCTAGCACTGGGCATCTTGATGATGACTTTTTATATCAAAAAGTCGCTTGAGTTCTCCAGTTTCCCCTCGCTCCTGCTCCTCGTGACACTCTTCCGGCTCGCGCTGAATGTCTCCGCGACGCGTCTTATTCTAGGAACCGGCCACGCGGGCGCGGTGATCTCGGCATTTGGGACATTTGTTATTGGTGGCAACTTCGTCGTGGGGATTGTGATCTTCATTGTTTTAGTGGTCATCCAGTTCGTGGTGATCACCAGTGGTGCAGGCCGCGTCGCGGAAGTGGCGGCGCGCTTTACCCTAGACGCCATGCCCGGCAAGCAGATGGCCATTGATGCCGAGCTGAACTCTGGTGCCATTGATGAGCTCACGGCCCGCCAGCGCCGACAAGATGTCTCCCGAGAGGCGGATTTCTACGGTGCCATGGACGGTGCCAGTAAGTTTGTCCGTGGTGATGCAATCGCCTCCGTGGTGATGATCGTCATCAACATTCTGGGCGGATTTGGAGTGGGAATGCTCCAGCGAGGGCTAGACCTGAGCGCCGCCTTGCAAACCTACACCATTTTGACGGTTGGTGAGGGAATTGTCACGCAGGTTCCCGCGCTCCTGATCTCCGCCGCATCGGGCCTCCTGGTAACCCGCTCCGCCAGTGAGACGAACTTGAGCATGGAGCTGGGCAAGCAGGTGATGGCCCACCCTCACGCCATCTATATCTCGGCGGGATCGCTGTTCTTTCTGGGACTTGCACCAGGCCTGCCCAAAATCCCCTTCGCTCTGCTAGCGGGCGCTGTGGCCTACTACGGCTACCGAGTTCAGCTTCAGCGTAACGCCCCACCGCCGCCACCGCCACCCGCACCGAAGGCCCCGGAGAACCTCAACGATTTGCTGACGGTTGACCCGCTGGAAGTCGAGCTGGGCTACGCGCTGGTCTGCCTGGCCGATCCCAAGCAGGGCGGTGATCTCCTGGAGCGTGTCACTGCCGCACGCCGCCAGATCGCCTCCGAGCTAGGGCTAATCGTCCCCCCAATCCGAGTGCGCGACAATGTCCGCCTGCGGGGTAACCAGTACACCATTCGGCTACGCGGCCAGGAAATCGGCGGCAGCGAGCTGATGCCCGGCCAGTTCCTCGCACTAGAGGGCGGCGGCGAGGTTCAGCCGCTACCCGGAACCCCCACGCAAGACCCGGCCTTCGGTGTTCCCGCGGTCTGGATCGCCGCAAATCAAAGAATGATGGCGGAGGTCTCTGGTTATACGGTCGTTGACCCGATAAATATACTGGTAACGCATTTGATGGAACAGCTTCGGCGGTACGCCTCCGAAATCCTGAGCCGTCAAGATACTCAGTCCCTGGTGGAAAATGTCCGTCGTGCCGCACCCGCGGTGGCCGACGAGCTGATTCCAGGTTTGATGACACTGGGTCAGGTACAGAAGGTCTTGCAGATTCTGCTGCGAGATCGTGTCTCGATAAGAGACCTGGCGACGATCCTAGAGGCACTGACGGACGCTGCGACGAGCACGCGCGATCCCGAGGTCCTAGCCGAGCATGTTCGGTTTCGTCTAGCACGCCAGCTGACACACCAGTACGTGGAGGCCGATGGTCGCCTGTACTGCATGACACTGCATCCCTCTGTGGAGCAGATATTGATGGATAACTTCCGACGCAGCGACGTCGGCACGCAGATCACACTGGATCCGGCTACCCAGGAGCGTCTTGGGATAGCGATCCGCCGACAGGCAGAGCGTATGGCAGCAGCAGGACACGTCCCGCTACTCATGTGCGCGCCTCGGCTTAGAAGTGCGATACGCCCGTTAATCGAGCGAAGCGTGCCCACGCTCATCGTGCTTTCCTATGCCGAGATTACTTCAGGTGTTGCGGTTGAATCTCTGGGAATGGTGATAGGGAACGATGAAAATTCAACGGTTTGAGGGAGACAGCACCCGTGAGGCGCTTGCCAAAGTGCAGCAAGCCCTGGGTGAGGACGCGGTTATTTTACAGACGCGCAGTATCCGTACTCCGGGCGTCCTACGGCGTCAGCGCGTGGAAGTCTTAGCAGCAGTAGACGGTGCTCAGGGTGGCATAACAGCACCGAGCACCGCTCGCCTGCCACTGGTAAACTTAGACGATAACATCAACATCGAGCGGGACACAGAGCAGCCCGAGGAGCTTATCGCCGAGGTGGCCGTCGCGCCGCCCCCGCCGCTAAAACGCACCTCAGCAGCCGCTCAGGCACAGATGCCCGACAACTGGCACGAGGAGTTCTCACAGCTTCGCCACGAGATGGCTCAGCTGCGCACGCAGCTCTCCCACTCCACACTGAGCCCACAGCCCAAGTTTAACTTGGAGCAGTTTGACCAAGAGAGCCCCGAGCTTTTTCTGGAGCGGCTCCGTGGTGAGCTGCACACCAGCTCGATCCAGCTCAAGCAAGGTCGCCCCACCGTGATCTGCCTGATCGGCTCGACGGGTGTGGGCAAGACCACGACCCTGGCCAAGCTAGCCGCCGCCGCATCGCGACAGGAGCGTAAGCGGATCGCTCTGATCACCATTGATACCTACCGGATCGGTGCTCTGGAGCAGCTCGAAGCCTATGCCCGTCTGCTGGAAGTGCCGATGACCCGCGTCTATGCCCCAGAGGATATCCGCAGCGCCCTGGAGCGCTACGCCAGCTACGATCTTATCTTCGTGGACTCTATTGGGCGCTCCGCATTCAATACCCAGCAGATCGCCGAGCAAGCCGAGCTTCTCGAAGCCCTGGGCACCGATGAGGTGCACCTTTGTCTG
>NZ_JAYUPA010001023.1:0-7412 GCF_043760365.1 Armatimonas sp. | reverse complement strand
CGCTGCTCGTTCCGGTGATGGAGGAAGTCTTCTGGCGCTCGTTTCTGCTGCGCTACGCGACTGACCAAAACAAGTGGAAAAGCCTGCCGCTCGGGCAGTTCTCTCTCGCGGCTTTCGGGATTGTTACAGGGCTTTTTGCGCTCGCCCACCCCGAGTGGCTGGCGGCAATCGGCTACGCGGCGCTGATGGCGGGGCTGCTACGCCACACGAAATCCCTACTCGCTTGCATCGTCGCGCATAGCGTCACCAACGCGGCACTCGGGATATTTGTCTTGCTGACGGGCAACTGGCGCTACTGGTAAAAGCAGGGTCAAACTAGTGGTGCAGCGCAGCCTTCACACTTCCAAAGAGGGGCAGGCCGGTCTGGAGGAGCGAGATATTGCGCCAGACGCGGCCTCCTTCATGTGCAACAACACGCAGAGAGTGGCCGTGTGTGGAGAGAGTTTGCTGGAAGGAGAGAAGCCAGCGCAGACCGTCGCTGTCGGCCCAGGAAGCCTGGGTGGTATCAAGAAGCACTTCACGCGCACCGGTGCGCTCGATCTGTGCTAAGAGTAGCGCGGGATCAGGCCCGCCCGAGAGCGGAGAATCGCAGCGCAGCAGCGCGGTGCGGCCCGCAGAATAGATATTGATCATAGTCGTCTTTGTCGCTTTTTTTCGCAACACTGCGAAAGTGTCGGTTCCTCCGACAGTACTCATTATACCCTTGCAGGTAGAATGCCATCATGATAAAAAAACCAGAATTTTCCCACCTGGATGAAAAAGGGACGGCACGAATGGTAGATGTCTCTCAGAAAACCCCGACCCACCGCACCGCCACCGCCACGGGAACCGTCCGCCTCTCCGAGACGCTGCGCCAGCTCGTGGCGGAGAAAGCTCTCCCCAAGGGCGATGTGTTTACCGTGGCTAAAGTGGCGGGGATTCTGGCGGCGAAGCGGTGCGGCGAGCTGATCCCGCTCTGCCATCCCCTTCCACTCACCGATATTCAGGTGGAGCTGGCACTGACTGAGATGGGCGTCGAAATCATAGCGACAGCCTCCAGTGTGGGGCAAACCGGAGTGGAGATGGAGGCGCTTACCGCCGTTAGTGTCGCTGCCCTCACGGTCTATGACATGTGTAAGTCCGCCGACAAGGGCATGGTCATTGAGGCAGTGCGCCTCTTAACGAAAACCGGAGGAAAGAGTGGAGCGTGGCATGCAGAGCTATGACGAAGCCCTCGCGCAGATTCTGGCATCGGCGACGGTGCCGCTCGCAACGGAGCTCGTACCGCTGGAGCAGGCACGGGGCCGCGCCGTTGCCTCGGATATTCTAGCGACTTGCGATCTGCCGCCGTTTGACAACTCGATGGTGGATGGCTACGCCGTGCGCACGGCCAGTGTCGGCAGCGCCTCCGAGGAGCTTGGCCTCAGCCTACCCATTACCATGGAGATTCCTGCGGGCTCCTGGCCCACCCGCGCACTTCGAGCAGGCGAGGCAGCGCGCATCTTCACGGGTGCGCCCATCCCCGAGGGCTGCGACGCCGTGGTGATGGTGGAGGACACAGAAGAGGCAGAGGAAGACGACGAAAACGAGCCAGGCCGTGTCACGCTGCGCCATCCCGGCTCGGGCAGCTACATCCGGCGGCGCGGGTCGGATATTGCGGTGGGGGGGCTGGCAATCCCGGCGGGAACATCGCTCCGTGCGGGTGAGATCGGGCTGCTCGCGGCACTGGGAATCGCCGAGATACCCTGCCCACGCCGCCCCCGTGTCGGGATTCTCTCCACCGGCGACGAGCTGATTTCCCTAGCCCACACCGCACTCCAGCCCGGCCAGATCCGCGATTCCAACGGCCCGGCGCTTGCGGCGGCGATTGAGGAAGCAGGCGGCGTGGTGGTGGGGCGAGCCCATGCAAAAGACACGCCCGAGGCGGTCGCGGAGGCATTTGCGAAGCTCTCTGGCTGCGATCTGATTATCGCGTCGGGGGGCGTCTCTGTCGGGGATCACGACCACGTGAAAGCCGTTCTCGAAGCCCAAGGGACGCTGAGCTTCTGGCGCATCGCGATCAAGCCGGGCAAGCCCCTCGCGTTCGGGACGCTTGGCGACGCGCTGTTTTTCGGTCTCCCAGGCAACCCCGTTTCGTCCTTAGTGACCTTTGAGCTGTTTGTGCGTCCGCTGCTGCGCAAGCTCGCCGGACACACACGCTGCCTGCGATCACAGATCACCATCACACTAGCCACACCCCTTTCACACGCCCCCGGGCGGCGGGAGTTTGTGCGCGCAAGCCTCGACGACAATCTCCAGGCCACACCCACCGGAGCGCAGGGATCGCACCGAACCTCCAGCATGGTGGGAGCCGATGTGCTAATCATCGCCCACGAACACCACGGTGATTACCCCGAAGGCACTATTCTGCCCGCCCTAGTGCTACGCTAAACAAAAATCATGAGACACGTCTTTACGCTCATTGAGTTACTTGTCGTGATCGCGATCATCGCGATTCTGGCGGCCATTCTCTTTCCGGTTTTTGCACAAGCACGTGCCAAAGCCCGCCAAGTGAGCTGCCTCTCCAACATGCGCCAGCTCGGGATGGGGCTTGCAATGTACGCGCAGGACTACGAGGAATCGCTCTTCTTCTTTGGGCACAACGTGGACTACTCACGTTCCAATCCCACCGCCCCGCTGGGAGCCTTTGCCGAGAATCGCTGGTGGAACCAGATCCTGCCTTACACGACCAATGTCCCCGGCCTTCTGATCTGCCCCGACGATGCGAAAAAGACACCTAATTCCACCGATAATAAGCCACGCTCCTACGTGGCCAATCGGGCGGCGGAGTCGCTCACTCTGGCCGCTGTAGACTCCCCCGCCGATATTATCGTGGTGACGGAGAAAGGCATGCCCTTCGGCGATTCCTGGTTCGAGCCGCCGAAAAATCTCTACGACAAGCCGGGCTTTGGGGAGCCCGTTCTGGCAATGACACGGCATCAGGGCGGGGTGAACGCGACGTTCTTCGATGGCCATGCGAAATGGCTCAGTAAGGGGGCACTGCTCAAAGACCCGTGTGGGCTTCCCTGGTCGGGCGTGAACCTGATGCGCAGCTACCCCATCCCCCTCCCCAACCCAGCACGAACGCCTTGGCACGCAAGCTGCCCGAACTAGCCACGGGTCAGCGCACTGACCTCGTCCCAGCGCACGGCATCAAAGGCGATGAGCCACGCAAACGGGCGGCCTTTGGCATCGCTATAGACCGCAACTGCCCCTTGCAGCTCCCCTTCCAGCCCCGCGCCACGCTTGAGCGGCTCCCGCACTTTCCCGGCTGCCTCCAACAGCCGCTCTAAGTTCTCCCGCCCTTCCACATACGCCATCGCGCGCCGCGTCCCAATCTTCCACAGTGATGTCTTCATGCCGCAGAGTTTATCAAACTATAGTTTGCTTTGCAAGCGCGATAGACTGCTCTTTGTGACAGAACGCGAGGACCTACGTTTCCGACTACGCCACTGGGCACGCTGGAAGCTGGGGGTGCCCCGGGAGGCGCTTCACTCACTGGGCTGGGATGTCGCCGCGGGGGCGTGCGCGGGCATCTATCTGGGGATGACCATGCCGTTTCTGACGCGCATCGCTCGCGCGGAGCTGCACGCCAGCGACTTTGCCATTGGAGTGATGAACGCCGCACCGTTTGTGGGCAATCTGCTCGCGCCCGTCTGGGCGCGCCAGATGGAGGGCAAGGCGAAGATGCCATTCTGCCAGGTGAGCTGGATCACGGGTCGTTCGCTGCTGCTGCTCATGCCGCTCGCCGCCACGGCCTGGGGCTTTGTGGGCATTATCGCGCTCCTGCTCTTTATCGGCACGATCAGCTCGCCCGCCTACACATCCCTGATGAAGGACATCTACCCAGATCGCGCACGCGGCCAGCTCATGAGCTACGTGCGTATTATCGTGCAGGCGTTCACCTTCCTCTCCACACTCGTTACGGGCCGCTTGATGGAAAGTGGCGTGGGCTTCGGGCCGCTTTTTGCCGTCGCTGGTGTGGCGGGCATTCTCGCAGCAATTTTCTTCCGCCAGGTGCGCCCCCTGCACCATATCCCCCCGCCCTCGTCCGATCCACCACAGCCGCTCCAGAGCTTCTTTTTGGACACACTGGGAATTCTAAAAGAAAATCAAAGCTACCGGTGGTTTGCCCTCTCGGTGATGCTCTATGGCTTTGGCAACCTCATGGCCTGGCCGCTCTACCAGCTCTACCAGGTGGAGCACCTACATATCCGCCCCACGCAGATCGCGAACTTGACCAATGTCACGTCGCTCTGTGCCATGGTGGGTTCCCTGTTCTGGGGGCGCTTTATTGACCGTCATGGCGCGGCGCAGACGGTCTTTCGGGCGATCTTGCTCATTACCTCGATCTCCGGGGTGTACTTCTTCGCACACTCGGTGAGCCTGCTCTACGCCGCATCGTTCCTCTCGGGATTCGGCATGGCGGGCATCGAGCTGAGCTACACCGCGAGCATCTTAAACTACGCTGAGCACGGAAAAGCGGCTCGCTACCAAGCGCTCCACTCGCTGCTTCTCGGGATTCGCGGGGTTCTCGCCCCGTTGGTTGCACTGCCACTACTGTGCGTCATCGGCTACCAAGGCGTCTTTGTCATCACGTTTCTGTTCATGCTGCTGGGCGCGTACTTGCAGTGGCGCGCGACAAAGGCCCTCATAGTTCGCCACGCCTGACCCTTGGCTATTTCCCACAGATGGAGCAGTCTTTGACATGGCAGAACTGGCTCAGCTCCTGGTGCAGGCGCTCTCGTGCCCGGTGAATACGCGAGCGCACCGTGCCAATGGGAATCTGGAGGCGGCTGGCAATGGCCGCGTAGTTTAGCCCTTCCAGGTCACACAGAAGCAGCGGCACTCGGAACGGCTCGGGAAGCTTCTGAAGGGCTAGCTGAAACTCCTCGGAGAGCAGCGGGTCGAGTAACCAATCCTGCGGACTGGGACTGTCGGACACAGGCTCGTTGAACTCGGAGAGGGCGTGAACCGGGCGGCGCTTGGCGCGGCGTGTTTGATCAATACGATTGGTGGTCAGGATACGAAACACCCACCGATCAAAACCATGCCCCTGGTAGGAATCAAACGCCTGAAAAGCTTCTAGGAGCGACTCCGCGAGAAGATCTTCCGCATCGGCTGTATTGCCACAGTGACGGTACGCATAGGCATAGAACCGATCCCAGTGCTGCACGGTGAGAGATTCAAAGTGCTTTCCACGATCACACTCCTCACCACGCCCCCACTCTACGCACGGTGTCGCCACAAATCCCATAACACTATTCTAAAAAGTGTAGATGAATAATAGGTGAAAGCCCACCTCAGAAATATCTAAGGCGGGCTTTCGAAGCGGATTTACTCTACGCGGGAAGCTACACGACATCCGAAGGCAGGGACTTGCCCCGGTGGCACTGCTTGTACTTCTTGCCACTGCCACACGGACACGGATCATTGGGATCAATCTTGCGTGGTGCCGTGCTCTGTGCCGCCTCAGCGGCGGCAGCAAGTAGTGCATTGACCTCGGGGACGATCGGGTTCTCCGCAGGCTCACCCCCTTCGCCGTTCAGCTCCATGGGGCTTGACTCGCCGCCGAACTGCTGGAGAAGGTTGAAGATATCTTGCTCCTGCTCGTAATCCGTCATCTCCTGCTGGAGCTGGGCCACAAAGACATTGCGCACGGTATCTCCCACCAGCCCGGCCTGCATGTCGCTGAAGAGCTTCATGGCCTCGGTCTTGTAGGCCACCAGCGGGTCGGTCTGTGCGTAGCCGCGCAGCCCGATTCCCTCGCGCAGGTAGTCCACGTTCTGGAGGTGCTGGATCCAGGTCTGGTCAATGGTCTGCCGCAACAAGTGCCGCTCGATCTCGCGCATCAGCTCGCTGCCGACTTCCTCTTCCTTCGCATCGTAGGCTTCCTCGGCAAGCTCGTGCAGTCGCTTCGTGAGGTCGGTCTTGGTAAAGTCCTTCAGCTCCTCGTAGCTGGCAAAGTTGGCCAGCGGGAACTGCTCGTTGAGCTCCTGGTAGAGCTTCTCTTTGTCCCACTCTTCCGAGGGCACTCCCTCGGGACAGTTTAGCTCGACGGCGGTCTCGACACTCTCATGCAGGTAGCTGACGAGCGTGTCGCGCAGCTCAGCCTCCTCTAGGATCTTGCGACGCTCGCCGTAGATCACCTCGCGCTGGACATTCATCACATCGTCGTACTCAAGAACATGCTTTCGAGAGTCGAAGTTGTGCTGCTCCACTTTCTTCTGCGCCCGCTCGATCATCTTGGAGAGGATCGGCATGTCCACGGCCTGGTCTTCCTCCCACGCCTTGAGCGCCGCCATCTGGAGGCTGTTGCGCTCCCCAAACGCGCGCCAGAGGTAGTCTTCCAGCGAGACATGGAACTTGCTGGTGCCGGGGTCTCCCTGCCGGCCCGAGCGTCCTCGGAGCTGGTTATCAATGCGCCGCGACTCATGGCGCTCGGTGCCCAGAATGTAGAGCCCGCCCCGCTTGCGCACTTCCTCACGCTCCTGAGCAAGATCAAGCGCCGCCTCTTCCGTGAGAGACTGGGTACCCGCCGTCGCATCGGCGGCCAGGTCGCGACCGGTCACCACATGGGCGATCCCCGCACGCCGCCCGCCACGACGATAAGAGTAGTCGCGCTCTTTCTCGCTCTCCCCTGCCAGCTCTTTGTACTGCGAGCCCCCCAGGATAATATCAACGCCACGGCCCGCCATATTGGTCGCAATGGTCACTGCGCCGCGCCGCCCGGCCTCGGCGATAATCAGCGCCTCTTGCTCGTGGTACTTGGCATTCAGAACATTGTGTGGGATGCCGTACTCCAGCGCCTCGCGCAGCGCTTTGAGCTCCTCGTCACTCTTAAGCCCAATAATGGAGGCGAAGGCGCTTACCTGTGCCTCATCGGTCATCTTCGTGCCCATGCTCAGCTCTTTTGCCAGCGGGGCCAGCATCGGCAGGTTCAGGTCATCGAGCCGTCGGTTGAGCACCGCGGAGAACTGCGCGTACTTCTCCTCGCCCACCTCCTTGCGTTTCTCCAGGAGCCGCGTTCGCAGAATCACCACGGCGGCCAGGAGCTCCAAAGTCTGGAAGGTAAGCCGGGAGCTGACGCGCTCACTCATCTCGATCGAGCGCGTTCCCACGAGAAGCGGCTGCTGGCGACAGTGGATCAGCAGAATCTCCGAGGCGATCCCACGCAGCTTGGCCTCTAGGCTCTTATAGATCATGTCCGCATTGTCTTTGCGGAGCATGGGCTTGTTGGTGGGCACCTGCACCACATCGAGCGCGTAGATCTTGCGGAACTCGTCCTCTTCGGTTTTAGCAGTTCCGGTCATCCCGGCGAGCTTGGCATAGAGCCTAAAGTAGTTCTGGATCGTGATGGTCGCGAGGGTCTGCTGCTCGTTTTCGATCTTGAT
>NZ_JAYUPA010001022.1:0-22735 GCF_043760365.1 Armatimonas sp. | reverse complement strand
GACCAATAAAGCGCACCGTGAGAAAGCCGTAGCGAAGCGCTGGGTCGGCAATCGCCTCAAACGGGTTGTAGGCTGTGCGCTTGCCCAGGGACCAACCCGCTGGTTGCAGCGCATCCAGCCCTAGCCAGAGCCCTAGCCCGAGCAGCCCGGCAACAACGCCCAGCGCCACTGCTTTGCCGTCGCCACGAAGCTCGCTCTTCCACTCGCGATCGCGAAGCTCGCTCTTCCACTCGCGATGGAAATACAACAGCGCAATCAGTACCAGAAGTGCCTTAATGCAGTAGGCAATCGGGTAGCTGGAGCGGGGCAGGTAGCCCTCCAGCGAGGTCAGCACCAGAAAGAGTGCCATCGGGGCGGCATAGGGTAGCCAGTCGGGTTTGTTAGTCATGCGTATTAGTGCTCGAGATACATCCGTCCCAGAGTTGTTGTCTGAGACACGATGGAGTTGGGGCCCAAGGGCCGAAGCGTCAGCTTAGTGGCGCTCCAGTTCAGCGTCCCCTCAGCGATGGGCTGGTTGTTTTGAAGGAGCATCAGGGTGCGGGGGGTGTTGCGAAGCTGAAGATTGGACTGGCGTTTTCCGCCAACATTGACCCGGTAAAAATCGGAGCCGCCGTAGCGAATATCAAGATGGCCCCTACGGGACATCCAGACTCCATGCGTGCCTGAGGTGGTATTGTAGCCCAGCATAGCTAGGGCAAAGCCGGGATAGCTGCCCAGAATCACGACTACGACGGTGCCGAAGCAACCAAGCCGTGGCTTTTTCGTCACGTGTTTGACGAGGGCCTCAGCACACCCAAGTGTGAGTATGAGGGCGATAAATGCGACGAGGTACTCCACCTAAAGATTATAACCCGGTTTTCGCTCTCGTTTGGTGCGGGGAGGGGGGATTCCTCTCCCCGCACCATCTCATGACAGAGCGATAAAATCAGACTAGGTCGAAGCGGTCAAGGTTCATGACCTTGTTCCATGCGCCCACAAAGTCCTTGATAAACTGCTCTTGAGAGTCCTCACTGCCATAAACTTCGGCAATGGCCCGTAGCTCCGAGTTTGAACCGAAAATGAGGTCCACCCGTGTTCCCGTCCATTTTAGGGCGCCCGTCGCACGATCATGCCCCTCGAACACCTCTTTGGAGGCAGAGCTTGCTTTCCATGTGGTGCCCAGATCAAGTAGATTGACAAAGAAGTCATTGGTAAGCGCCTCGGGGCGCTTCGTAAAGACACCGTGCTTGGACTGACCAAAGTTTGTATTCAGCACACGCATCCCCCCAACGAGCGCTGTCATCTCTGGTGCTGTCAGTGTCATTAACTGCGCCTTGTCAACCAGAAGCTCCTCGGGCAATGCCGTGTGTTTGGCATTCACGTAGTTGCGGAAACCGTCTGCAGTGGGCTCTAAGACCGCAAAAGATGTGGTATCTGTCTGTTTTTGTGAGGCATCTGCTCGTCCTGGGGTAAACGGAACTTTCACAGTATGGCCCGCATTTTTCGCTGCCTTCTCGATGCCTGCACAGCCGCCCAGAACAATCAAGTCCGCGAGAGAGACCATCTTGCCGCCGGATTGCGCCTCGTTGAACGCTGTTTGGATACCTTCGAGCGTGTTGAGAACTTTCGTTAATTCGGCAGGATGGTTGACTTCCCAGTCTTTTTGAGGTGCCAGACGAATGCGTGCGCCATTTGCTCCACCACGCTTGTCCGAGCCACGGAAGGTTGCCGCCGACGCCCAAGCTGTGGATACCAACTGAGACACCGTCAGTCCCGAAGCCAGTATTTTCGACTTCAGTGACGCAATATCTTTTGTCTCAATGAGCTTGTGCGCGACAGCAGGAACCGGGTCTTGCCAGATCAGTACCTCTTTTGGTACTTCGGAGCCCATATAGCGCGAGCGTGGCCCCATATCGCGGTGCGTCAGCTTAAACCAGGCACGGGCGAAGGCATCGTCGAACTCCTTGGGATTCGCCAGAAAACGCCGCGAGATCTTCTCATAGGCTGGGTCGAACCGCAGGGCGAGGTCGCTGGTCAGCATCATGGGGGCGTGCCGCTTACTTGGGTCGTGGGCATCGGGCACGCTGCTGGCTGCCGCATTGCCCTTGGGTTTCCACTGCTTTGCACCCGCTGGGCTCGTGGTCAGCTCCCATTCGTAGCCGAACAGATTCTCAAAATAGTTATTGCTCCACTTCGTGGGCGTCGTTGTCCAAGCGCCTTCAAGACCACTGGTGATAGTGTCCTTGCCACTCCCCTTGCCGTAGGTGTTTTTCCAACCGAGTCCCTGCTCCTCGATACTGGCGGCAGCAGGCTCTCTGCCAACGTACTTACTGGGGTCAGCAGCACCGTGGGTCTTGCCCAGTGTATGCCCACCTGCAATCAGTGCGACCGTTTCCTCGTCGTTCATCGCCATGCGGCCAAAGGTCTCGCGAATGTCACGAGCCGAGGCAAGGGGATCCGGGTTTCCGTTAGGGCCTTGGGGGTTGACATAGATCAAACCCATCTGAACCGCCCCCAGCTGATTTTCTAGCTCACGGTCACCTGTATAGCGCTTATCCCCGAGCCACTCCGTCTCGGTGCCCCAGTAGGTATCTTCCTGAGGCTCCCAGACATCTTCACGGCCACCCGCGAAACCAAAGGTCTTGAAACCCGCAGATTCTAGGGCGCAGTTGCCCGCAAGGATCATTAAGTCCGCCCACGAGAGCTTCTTGCCGTATTTCTTCTTGATGGGCCACAGCAGTAGACGCGCCTTGTCGAGGTTTGCATTGTCAGGCCAGCTATTAAGCGGGGCAAAACGCTGCATGCCAGCCCCTGCGCCACCGCGACCGTCCGAGATGCGGTACGTCCCCGCACTATGCCATGCCATCCGAATGAAGAACGGCCCATAGTGACCGTAGTCGGCGGGCCACCAGTCTTGCGACGTGGTCATCAGAGCGAAGATGTCTTTTTTTACAGCCTTTAGGTCAAGAGATTTGAACGCCTTGGCGTAGTCAAACTCCTTGGTCATGGGGTTGGAGAGGGAAGAGTGCTGGCGCAGGATGTTGAGCCTCAGCTGATCTGGCCACCAGTCATTATTGCGCATCCTCCGGCCCGCCACTGTCTGAGTCGGCGTGGCTTCCGTATGGAACGGACACTTACCTGCCGTACTGGGGACAACGGGCGCACTGTCTAGTGCATCGTGGCTGTTGCTGGTTGGCATCTCCGCACTCAGCAAGCTTGCGGGGACTCCGGGGAAGGCGGCGGCACCGGAGGCTAGTGAGCAGCCGAGCGCGGCCAGAAACGTCCGTCGGCTGCTCATCAGAAGGCTGCCTCCCTCGGAGTTATTGAGTGTGTCCTCGGAATACAGCATCGGATCGGGGGTATTGTTCGTCTCGTTCATGATAATTGTGGTTCCTTTGGTTCGTCCATGTGAATTTCGTGGACGCACCATCTCGTGGAGTCTCATTATCACCGAGATGAGAGGCAAGATCAACGCTGAATTTCTGATCCTAAGCTTCCGTTTTTCCGAACGTTCTCAGGAGCAATCGTCTTTGCTACGCGGGTTCTAGAAGAGACTGAGAGTCGGGGAGGCGGCGTAGAAAGGCGACTAGGCTCTGCGTATCGCGATCGTCCTGACCGGTTTTACGGGTCACGAGCGCGATGGTTCTTCCCGGCGTCGGGGGGGCAAATGGGATTGCTTTAATGGTTGTATCCGGGCGGCGAGTGGCGAGCGCGGGCAGGATCGCGCACCCGAGGCGTGCGGCGACGAGCGCCCGCTGCGTTTCTAGCCCCGCCGCATGCACCAGTCGCCGGTGTGCCAAGTAGCCTGTGCCACATGCTGCTAGCACCTGATCGCGCAGGCAGTGGCCGGGCTCCAGCAGAAGTAGTTCCTCCAGCGGAACATCGGCGACCGTGAGCACATCTTTTTTGGCCAGCGGGTGATCCAGAGCCACTCCCAGCCAGAACGGCTCCCGAAACAGAGACCAGGTAGCCAGATCGCTTTCGTCTTGCGGCAGTGCGAGAAGTGCGGCATCTATCTGCCGGGTACGGAGCATCCGCACCAACTCGTCGCTGAGTGCCTCGGTGAGCACGAGCTGGAGCCTCGGGTAGGTGGCGAGCAGGCCCGGCAGAACCAGCGGAAAGAGATACGGGGCGAGGGTTGGAAACGCTCCCAGCCGGAAGCGGCCGCAGAGTGGAGCGGACACCGACTGGAAGGTTTGGGCGAGAACCGAGGATTCTTCTAAGACAATCAGCGCCTGGCGGACGATACTCTCGCCCTCGGGGGTCAGCCCAACATGCCGGCTGGATCGCTCAAACAGGGGCTTCCCGAAGGCTGCCTCGATCTTCTTCACGGTGGCAGAAAGAGTTGCCTGGCTCAGGCCGAACTCCTCAGCGGTGCGGGCAAAGTGTCGCCGCTCGGCAAGGGTCACGAGCAGACGCAGGTCACGGAGCGAGAGGTTTTCAATACGGTCCATCAGGCGCTATCGTAGCACACAAGCGCCCCAAATCAGGTCGTCACCCGATCTGAAGTGCCTCGGAGGCGCGTCTGTGGGCGGCGACGGTTTGGGCGAGGAGCTGGTGTTCGGGGCGGATGAGCTGTGGGTCGCGGCTGAGGAGATCGAAGGCGTCGGTGCGGGCTTCAAGAAGAATATCCTGATCGCGCAAGACATCCGCGACTTTGAGGCTGGGAATGCCGGACTGGCGCGTGCCGAAGAACTCACCGGGGCCACGGAGCTTCAGGTCTTCTTCGGCGATCACAAAGCCGTCGCTGGTGGCACACATTACCTCCATGCGCGCCGTGCCATCAGGCGTGGCGGGGTCGGCGAGGAGCACACAAAACGAGGCGTGCTCACCGCGCCCGACCCGGCCTCGGAGCTGGTGGAGCTGGGCGAGGCCGAAGTTGTCGGCATCCTCGATCACGATCACGGCGGCGTTGGGAACATCCACGCCCACTTCGATCACCGTCGTGGCAACCAAAACCTGGTGCTCGTTTTTGCGAAACGCCTCCATCACGGCGTCTTTCTCGTCGGATTTGAGCTGCCCGTGGAGCAGGCCGATGGAGAGCTCGGGGAAGACATGGGTTTTTAAGTGCTCCGCGAGATGGGTTGCCGCTTTCGCCTCGCGCTTCTCGGACTCCTCGACCAGCGGGCAGACGATAAAGGCTTGTCGCCCCTGAGTCACCATCTGTTTAATGCCCGCATAGACTTTGTCCTGCTCGGCACGCCTCTTCCAGTGCGTGCGGATCGGCTTGCGGCCCGGCGGTAGCTCATCCAGGATCGAGACATCCAGATCGCCGTAGACCGTGAGGGTGAGCGTGCGCGGGATGGGGGTGGCGGTCATGACGAGCATATCGGGCCGAACGCCTTTATCCGAGAGCGCGGCGCGCTGAAGTACCCCGAAGCGGTGCTGCTCATCAATCACCACGAGGCCGAGCTTATGAAAGCCCACACTCTCCTGGATCAGCGCGTGGGTGCCGACGACCACATGCGTTTCGCCACTCAGCAGGCGCTCTTTCACGGCGGCTTTCTCTTTGGCGGGCCGCGAGCCGGTCAGCAAGTCCACGCGCAGGCCGAGCTCTTCTAGTCTGGCGCGAATGCTCTTGAGGTGCTGCTCGGCGAGAATCTCGGTGGGGGCCATGAGCGCCGCCTGGTAACCACCGCGCACCGCAATCGTCATCGCCGCCATGGCGACGGCTGTTTTGCCCGAGCCCACATCGCCCTGAATCAGCCGGTTCATGGGAGTCGGGGAGGCCATGTCGCTCCCCAGCTCCGCGATCACGCGCTCCTGAGCGCCAGTGAACGTGAAGGGGAGCACGCCTCGCAGCTCCATCACGGGGCCAATCGCATCGGGAAAGGCGATGCCGGGCTGACGGGCCACCTCTCGCTTCTTTTGGGCCACTAGGATTTGTAGCGCGAGCAGCTCCTCGTACGCCAGCCGGTGACGTGCAGCCTGAAGCGCCTCCTCGCTCTCGGGGTAGTGGATATTGCGCAGCGCGGCCTCAATGCCCGGGAGATTGCGGCGCTTGCGCAGGGCTTCGGGGAGTGCGTCCTCGAACTCGGCGGCGCACAGGTTCACGGCCTCGTAGGCAAAGCGGCGCAGGCGGGTCTGGGAGAGGCCCTCCGTGAGCGGGTAGACGGGCACAATGCGGCCAATGGCAAGCGAGTCCACGGAACCGTCTTCGTCAATGGCCTCCCACTCGGGCGAGTTTAGCTCCGGGGCGTAGCGGCGCTTCACCTGACCGTAGGCCACGACTTGCTTGCCGATGAGCTTCTCAAAAGTCGCTTTCATGCGCCACTGGTTGAACCACGTGAGAGAGGCGACAACCTTGGAGCCATCGTCGAGCGTGACTTTGGTGATGACGAGCTTATTGCGCAGCGGCTTGTTCTCCACCGCCGTGACTTTCCCCAAGATAGTCGCGTACTCACCATCGCGCACGTCGCCGATCTTGACAAAGCGTGTCCGGTCTTCGTAGCGGCGCGGGAAGTGCGCGACCAGCTCCCCGACCGTGCGAATTTGCAGCTTCCAGAGTGTTTCCGCCAGCTTCTCCCCGACGCCTTTGAGTTTTGTGACGGGCTGATCGGGAGTCATTCGCGGCGCAGTCCACCTGCCCGAAGAAGCTGATCTGCCCACTGTGCATCGTGGCCTTTGAGGCGTGGCGTTGGCTCGTTGGTGTAGTCCACCTCGCGGCGAAACGGGCCATCGTCGTAGATGCGCTCAAAGGCGGCCTGAAAGGGGAAAACTAAATCAGGGTGCTCAGGTGTGAGGGGAATCGTTATCTCGGGCAGAGAGTCATGCAGATCAATATCCCAGAACTCCACGCCCGCCGCGCCTGCTCGGTGAAGACAGACAATATAGTCCCACTCGGTATCTTGCTTGGGGTCTGCAAGAGGAACCGCGACGGTGTGCTCGCCGCCTCGAAGCAGATCAATCTCCAATAAATGTGTATGACTCAGAAGAATCTCTTGCTGCTTTTGTTGGTACTGAGTGCGCCCCTGCCCGGATTTATTAACCGGACTGAGAATCTCTATCGCGGTGACAACCTGTTTCTGCCCGCGTGCTGTCACAATCTCCAGATGAGGAAGCTCAACCGCTCTTTCGATATGCGCCACGAGCCCCTCTGGGAGCGCACGATTGAGGAAGCGGGAGAGTTCTGCAATCAGCATGACGTGGATGTCGTGCCAGTACTCGGGGTCTTCCAGAAAAGGGTCCATACCAGGAAAGGGACTGGGCATGTCCATAGTATACCTTCCCAAGAATCGCGGCCTCGTTTGCCGGGGCGTGAACGTCCCGAAACTTAGGGTTCTCTGGGGCGGATGACGTACTGTGGCGTTTTCCAGTAGGTGTCCTAGCAGTCCTCATGAAGATGCTTCACCACCGAGCATGAAAATCTCGGAGCGGAACCCTCAGGGAGGGCTGTCAGGCGGCTATTTTCAAACCAGGAACTGTTGAGTTTGGGAGGGGGGCAAACCCATCCCAAAAACGACCGTTTGTGAGACAAACTGGTTCCTGTGCTATGGCGGTCCTGAAGATGCAATAATGTGTCGTGCCACAGACGCACGCTCAATCACTGAATATAAGTCGTCATCGGGACCATTATCCCGAAATGCAAGGAGTTGCGCTTCAGAATCCCACTCTTCGTAGACATTCACGCGGTTAGGTTCGACTGGGTCAGCAGCAACAATGAAGTCTGTGCAGCCAGGCCAGAGACGCGCTTTTCCTATTGCCTCCAGAGACGAAGAGAGAAATTTCTCTCTTTCTGCTGGTTTCACATAGATTTTTCCAGAAACTATGAGCATTTCTTGACTCCATCTTTCTTCAACTACTTCCTCAATTCCTTGACCCCAGCGAGTACAACATGAATATTGTAATAGGCATTTTGTGTTTTTAACATATTGGGCTCTGAGAACTTATTCGTTCCTTTGATTTTGATTTCTGACCTTATCATACTAAACTCTATCTACATCACCCGGAAAGCTAAATCTAAAATCCTCTAAATGTCCCAGAAAGGTTCCTTTTTGGCACCGTCACAAAGGCTTTAGAGTGCGCGTGGCGAATGGCTCATTTTCACGTCTCGAAACTTATCTTAGAATCACTGTCGCTTTATGATGCTGGCTCGCTGAGTTTTGGGACGCTCTGCACACGGGGAATTTATGACTCTAAAAGCCGCCCGTTTGGGGCGAGCGGCTTTGCTCTTTCTCTTACTCAGACTGCCTGGTAGGGGCCGTTTTTAGGAAGTCCAAACTCCGTGCGAATCGGCCCATTGGCCTTGTCCGTGTAGGGGAACGCGCTATCGGCGGCGAGCTGGAGCTGGACACGCGCGGTGGTGATCTCCACAACCAGCCGTGTGATTTCCTGCTGCGCGACGCTCGCGGTGTTCTGTGCCTGTGCCTGCGCGGCGTTGTGCCCCTTCCAGATCGAGAGCGCCTGCTCCAGTGCGACGAGCCGCTCCGGGGTGACTCCGGGGAGGTTGTCCGTGTGGGCCTGGCGCACGATGGCATCGGCGGCTTCTGCGAGGGCGGCGAAGCTCAGGGCTTTGAGCGCGGTGCCGACATAGTACGCCTTGAGCTGCCCACGCTCGGTCGCGCTCCGGCCCCAAAGGCGCTTGGCGGCGCTCTGCACGCCTTGTAAGAGGCCAATCAGCGCGAGGCGCACGGTCTTCTCCTGAGCTGTCGCACTCATGCGGTTCGCGTTGGCGCTCAGGTGGGTGGCGATGGCGGCGCGGCAGAGCGCGGTCTGTGCCAGGAGGGAGTCGGCAAAGCCTGTGGGCAGTGCCTCCGCTGCCAGCGCGGTCGCGATCTCGGGGCGCTTTGCCACCTGGGCGCGTTGCTCGGCGAGGTCGAGGCCACGCACAGTGCGGGCATCAACAATCCCTCGACGGCGGGGTGCTTTGGGAGCGGCCAGCGCTTCCGGGGCGGGGGGTAGGGTCTCTGTAGCCATCGGTAACTTCTCTGTATCCATAGGTAGGGTCTCTCACTTTCTCCACGACCTCGCCAAGGCGCTCCGTAGCGCCGCGAGGCTCTGATAGAGGAGACACCAGACGCTCCCTAAGGTTGCACCGACGCTACGTAGCGCCTCTCAGACACTTCATAAGACTTCTCAGATGCTCCGTAAACCTAGTGCAACACCGATGACCGACAGCTCGAAAAGCCTCGGGGAGACGTATTGACAGGACTGAGGTGCATAGCTCAGCCTTCTTTGTTTCTGCTTTTATTTTGAGAAATTTAGTGCTTTGTGTTTTATTGCTTGGGATTAAAAAAACATGAAGATCAAAAGTAACTCTAGTTTCATGGTTTTTTCACGATGATGTATATAATATGAGTAAGGGCCACGAACTATTAGAGACGGATGACGTCTTTACTGTGAATAACATGACTGCTTCAGAACCGATCACTCTCCCTCCTCTTGAAGATGCATTTGAGCATGTTGATCTTGAGAGCACGCGACCTCAGGACGAAGCGGTCTCGCTGGTTCCAGGGGACTTCGCGCTCAAGTACCAGATCCTGCCGCTGAAACTACAGCACGGCACTCTGGTGGCTGCCATTGGCTCGCCTCTTTCTCTGGGAGCTGTAGATGAGCTAGGGGTTCTGCTGCAAAGGCCCACCCGCGCTGTTCTTGCGCCGCCTGCCATCATCAAGGAAAAAATCGAGGAGATTTTTCTAGAGAAGATCCTGGCGGGTCTTCCGGGGCAGGGTGATGATGCCAATGCCATAGATGCCGATGAGAACACGGATCTGGCGGATCTGCAGAAGATGGCGGGGGAGACGGCTGTGGTGCAGATGGTCAACCTCATCTTTGCACAGGCAGTGCGTGATGGGGCATCGGATATCCATATCGAGCCCTACGAGAAGGAAGTCAAGATTCGCTGCCGCATAGACGGCATGCTGCGCGCTATGATGGCTCCTCCAAAGCGCATGCACGCCGCGATCGTCTCGCGCCTGAAGATTCTCGGCGAGATGAATATCGCCGAGCGCCGCTTGCCTCAAGACGGGCGCATCAAGATCATGATTGCCGGGCGCGCCATTGATGTCCGTGTCTCGATTGTGCCGACGGTCTTTGGCGAGCGGGCCGTGATGCGTATTCTGGATAAAGGCACCGCGATGCTAGGCCTTGCGGAACTGGGCATCCAGCCGGACATGCTGGAGCGTTACCGGCAGATCATCAAAGTTCCCTACGGCGTGATCCTAGCCACCGGCCCGACCGGTGCGGGAAAGTCTACCACTCTCTACGCTTCGCTTCAGGAGATCTGGTCCCCGACCACCAATATTCTGACCATTGAGGATCCGGTTGAGTACCAGGTGCCTGGCATCAGCCAGATTCCCGTGCGTGCCGCGATCGGCCTGACGTTTGCTAATGGGCTTCGCAGTATTGTGCGTCAGGACCCAGATGTGATCATGGTCGGAGAGATCCGTGACCACGAGACGGCGGAGATCGCGATTCACGCGGCGCTGACCGGGCACTTAGTCTTCTCCACGCTGCACACCAACGACTCCCCCGGCTCGGTGACACGCCTTCTGGACATGGGTGTCGAGCCGTATCTTGTGGCCTCCTCACTGATTGGCGCTGTGGCCCAGCGCCTCGTGCGCCGTGTCTGTACTAACTGTTCGACACCCTACTTGCCCGAGAGTGAGATTCTTGAAGGAGTGGGGATTACGCCACACGAGTGGGCGGGAAGTGCTCCGTTTCGAAAAGGCAAGGGCTGCGAGAAGTGTCAGGGAAGCGGGTATAAGGGCCGTGTCGGTCTGTACGAGCTCTTCGTCATTGATGAGCCGATCCGCCGCATGACGGTGGATCGTGCCAGCTCGAACCAGATGAAGGACTACGCCATCAAGACCTACGGGATGCGGACGCTCCTGGGAGATGGCAAGCTCGCGGTGCTGGCGGGCAAGACAACTCCCGAAGAGGTTCTGCGTGTCTGCCAGCGGGAGGCACTCTAAGCCATGGCGGCCCTGAGTTTTTCGTACACTGCGATGGATGCCAGCGGTGCACAGCGCACGGGCGTGATTGAGGCGGAGACCAAAGAGGCCGCACTGGCGCGGCTAGATGCCGAGGGACGTTTCGTTCTTGAGATCAACGAGGCCAAGAGCGCCGTGGCCACGGCGGGTTCAAGTTTTGGCGGACGGCGTGCACCGTCGCGCCAGGAGCTCGCGCTCTTTACCCGGCGGCTGGCCGATCTGTCGCAGGCGGGGCTCCCGCTGGATCGTGTGCTTCAGGTGGTCTCAGAGCAGTCTGAAAGCCAGGTACTCAAGGAAGTTTGTGAGCAGACTCTGGAGGATGTGCGCTCCGGTATGCCTGTCAGTCAGGCGCTAAGCAAGCACCCTAAGTTCTTCAACGAGGTCTTCACGCAGACTCTGCGCGCCGGGGAAGCCAGTGGGCAGTTCCCTGAGGTGGCCGGGCGGCTGGCGGATTTCCAGGAAAAAGAGGTCGCGCGGCGCAGCCAGATCAGCGGTGCCCTGGTCTATCCGGCGATTCTGGCGTCTACGGCAGTGTTCGTGGTGCTGTTCTTACTGTTGTTTGTCGTGCCCAAGCTCTCGGGAGTTTTCAAGGATTTGGGCAATAACTTGCCAATGACCACCAAGATGCTTTTAGCGAGCACCGACTTTATCACCAAGAACTGGATCCTAGTTCTGGCGGTGCTGGTCGGAGGGTGGCTACTGATCAAGGGCTGGCTGGCGACCGCGAGCGGGGCGTATCTGCGGGATAAGTTTATGCTGAAAGCGCCTCTGATCGGGCCCGTGGTGATGAAGGCGACAATCTCGCGCTTCGCCCGGGTGCTGGGTACACTGGTCTATGGAGGCGTCCCGATCCTGGAGGCGCTGGATATTGCCGGACTTTCCGCAGGGAACCGGGTGTTCCAGACAAGTGCGAAAGAGGTCTCCGAGGAAGTGCGCAACGGACGGCCCATCGCGGAAGCGATGCGCGATACGGGAACTTTCCCGCCGGTTTTAACTCACATGGTTGCCATTGGTGAAGAAACAGGGGATCTGCCGCGCATGCTAGGCCGTGTTTCTGATAGCCTCGATTTCGAGGTTGACACAGGGATGCGTCGTCTGGTTTCTTTGGTGGAGCCCGTGATTGTTCTGACGATGGGAGCCTTTGTGGGGTTTGTGGTTTTGTCGGTGCTCTTGCCGATATTTCAAGCGCAGGAAACAGTAAAATGAAAAGACAAAAACGTGCTTTTACGCTCATTGAGATGCTGGTGGTAGTGTTGATCCTGGCGATCTTAGCCGCTCTGATTGTTCCGCGTGTGGTGAACCGCACGGGGGATGCCAAGCGCGCCAAGGCTGCCAGCGATATTGCGACTCTGACCAGTCTGCTCTCGCAGTACAAAGTGGACACGGATCAGTTTCCCACTTCCGAGCAGGGCCTGATGGCACTGCGGGTGCAGCCAGGCGATGTCAATGGATGGCGTGGCCCGTACAGCCAGAAAGACATCCCGGGCGATCCTTGGCAGAATGAGTACTTTTATGAGTCGCCGGGGCCTGATGGGCAGGATTTTACCATCATATCCTACGGAGCCGATGGTGCTCCTGGGGGTGAGGGCGATGCCTCGGATATCACGAGCGAGTAGATGAGGTTCACCCCCCCTGCACCCACCCGGTGGGGGAGCCTATTTACGCTGATCGAAGCGACTGTGGTGATCACGATACTGGCCCTGATGGCCGCGCTTGTGGTTCCCAATGTCGTTGCTCTCCAGCGCTCGCGTGCGGTTCAGGGGCTTAAGGCCAGTCTTCTACGTCTGCCTGCTGAAGCGCAGAACGAAGCGCGGCGTAGCAAGCAGGCAGTGACACTTCGTACTGAGGGAAGCACTACCCTGGTGCTGGAGCAGCTTGGTCAGGACGGGCAAGAGGCGACAGAGTTCAAGCGACTGAGCTTGGGCAATGAGATTCAGCTTGACGCAGCGCAGTTGGAGGGGGAGAGCGTGGACCTCGCATCGTGGGAGTGGACGGTCTACCCGGATGGTTCCGCGCGTGTGGGACGGCTGGAGTTTCTGGAGGGCAATCGCGTGCTGAGCTTGCTTCTTCCTAGTGAAGGGGAGCTTCCTCGCTGGAGTGCCGCAGGCACACTTGAAGCTGGTGAAGGGCGCTGGAGCGCCGGGGAACTAGAACAACGTGGGTAAGCGAGCCTTCACTCTTGTTGAGGTACTTGTGACGACGGCACTGGTTGGAGTGGCTCTGACCGGGGTGCTGTCGGCGCTGGGGCGGCTCTCACGAACTGACTCCTATGCCCGGAACGCGGAGCTTCTCCAGAGGCTGGCGGCGCAAAAGCTGTCCGCGCTGCGCGTTGAGGGGGATCTGCGGACGGCGGAGACGAAAGGGGACTTCTCGGCGGAGGGTTATCCCGATGCCCAGTGGAACCTGGAGCTCCAGACCACCGACGATGAGAACGTGGAAGAGGCGACCATTACCGCGGTACGAGGGGAGTCTGAGCAGGCACTCTCGGAGCTGGTCTTCTTCCGGCCAGAGACAACAACAGCGGGAACGGGAACGAGCGGACAATGAGACAAAACCGACGAAAGGGACGAGCAGGGGTTTCTTTGCTGGAGCTACTGGTAGTGCTCGTGATGATGGGCATTCTCACCAGTGCGCTCGTCTATGCCTTTGTCGGTGGACTGGATCTGGAGCGCCGTCAGGCACAGCGCCAGAGTGAGCAAAGCCCCGCAGCCCGAGTGGAGCGGCGGATCACCCGTCTCCTAGAAGGCGCACTGCTCTCCGAGGACACGAACGACCTGACGACCTACTTTGTGGCCGCGACCGAGGTCGGTGATGGAGCACTAGGAGCGGATCGGCTTACCTTTACCACGGTTGCCGTCGGGCTCTCGCTCGCGACCCAGCAAAGCTCCGATGATTTTGAGACCCAGCACGAGCAGGTCGGCTCTCAAGGGGGAGTTGCTGAGGTCTCGCTGGGAATTGCCCCCGTGGGGGAAGAAGCGACTAGTAGCACAGGACTTTTTGAGCGGTTGCAGCAGCCCGCCGACGGTGACGAGGAGCAGGGCGGTACAGAGTCGGTGCTGGAGCCTGCGGTGACACAGCTCGGTTTTGAGTTCTATGACGGTACCCAGTGGGTGGCCGACTGGGATACGAAAAACAACATCCGCCGACTTCCTGCCGCGGTGCGGGTGAGCTACACGCTCGCCACGGACTCGGATGGTCAGATGCATAGCTTTGTGGTTGTACTGCTGTCTAGTGATGTAGATGCCGATAATCCTGCCACGGATACCAGCACGGGAGGCGCGGCATGAGACGAGGAACGAAGCGAGCGCAGCGTGGTGGTGTGATGGTGCTGACCCTGGTGATTCTGGCGGGCTTGATGGCTCTGCTCGCTACGTTCGCCGCCAACCAGCGCACCTACCTCAATGTGACAATGAACACCCTACGCGAGCGTCGTGCTGAGGCCGCCGCTCGCTCCGGACTGGCAATCGCGCTCTCTGGCCTGCAGGATGTCACGACGAATTTGGTGAAGCTGGACGACGACTGGGCGCTCATCGGTAAAGATGGCACCACCGCGACGGAGCTGACTGGCGGGGCAACCTACCGGGTACAGATTCTGGATGCGGGCAGTCGGCTCAATATCAACACGCTTACGGAGGCGCAGCTCCAGACCCTACCCCTCACCAGTGAGCAGGTCGCCAGCGTCCTAGACTGGCGCGAGGCCGGTCAGCAAGCGCGCACCGAGGGGGCGAAGGATCAGTACTACAATGAACTACTGACTCCCTACAACACCAAGCTCGCCAGCCTCACAACACTCACGGAGCTGGCCTTGGTGAAAGGTTGGACGGCGCGTACGCTCTACACCCCGGAGGCTGAGGAGATTACCGCGACCAATCTTCTCGAAGACGAAGCGGGGGAGACACTGGCACTGGCAAGTGTGCTGACCGTTTCCAGTGGGGCACCCAACACCACGGCCAGCGGGGGAGCGCGTACCAACTTGAACCAGCAGAACCTGAGCCCCTTGACAATGCTTCAGCTTGGGCTGCCGGTACAGCTTGCGACCCAGGGGCCGTTCACGTCGTTTGCGAATCTGCTGGGCCGCCCCGGCGTCGCTCCACAAGCTGCGCAACAAGTACTCGATACAGCCAGCTTCTCGACCCAGACACGCCTCACGGGCAAGGTGAATCTCAACACGGCGCCGGAGGCAGTACTTTTAAGCCTTCCTGGGATGACAACTGATATTGCCAGTGCAATTGTCACACGCCAGAGCACGGGCTTTGCGTCACTGGGCGAGCTGACCAGCATTCCCGCACTGACGGGTACTCTGTTGGGCCAGATCGCCGATGCAGCGTGCGTGGGCGGCGATACGTTTATCGTGCGGGCTTGGGGAGAGAGTGGGGGCTCGGGAGTCGCACTGGAGGCGCTGGTGGGGATTCGCAATAGTAAACCGCAGGTGCTCAAACTTGAGCGCATCAATTCAACAACGATACCAGCGTGGTGGCGCTGGGAGGGGACATTATGAAAGGGAAAACGCTGCCAACCCTCCATCTTGAGTGGGCTCCAGGCACGGTGCTGGCGATGGATCGTGCCGATAATCGGCGCGCACGGGGCGCGGATATCTCGGAGCTGGGACGCTTTATCCGAGGACATAAAGAGGCGCTGGTGGGGGTCAGCCGAAGCTGTGTGTTCCTTAAGACCCTCCGCCTGCCCAAGGCAACCCCGGAGGAGCTGCGCCGTCTGCTCAACCTGCGTCTGGGGCAGCTTTTTCCCGTGCCCGCCAGCGATCTGGCCTTTGATGCTATTCAAACAGAGGATCAGAATGCGGAGGGGTGGCTCACGCTTGTGGCCGCGATGCGCGCTCAGGATCTTGTCCAGTTGCGTGTGGAGCTGGCTCAGGCCGGTTTGAAGGCCATGAGGATCTTTCCCGTTGCACTAGCTGCGCCCGCGATTGCCTCGCGCCCCGATGCGCTGGTGGTGGATAAGCTCCCTACCGGGATCAACCTGGATGTGGTTCAGGGAGGTGTTGTGCGTTTTAGCCGTATGGCACCCGAAGATGCCAATCTCGGGATGGAGGCGCAGCGCACTCTCATGGCGGCTGGGGCTGGATCACTGGATGCTGTTCGTGGGCGTACTCTCGAGGCGCTGCACCTCGCACCTGAGTTCTCTTTCGCGCTGAACGAAGATCGTGCTAAAGAGAGCAAGAAGCGCCTGGGAGATAAGAGCAGACTGTCGCTCTTATTGCTGGTTTCGTCGTTTCTACTGGCCGGTTATATCTGGGTTACCCGGACGGAAGCACAGGCCAAGGTTGATAAATCAAAAGCAAAATGGGACGGGGAACGTAAGAAACTCACCGCAATCCGTGATGCGGAAAAGGCTAAGGCGAGCCGAGCACTCCTGGTACGCACAAGCCTAGACCGCGCCTTTGTGCCCGCGCAGCCACTCAGCGATATTACCAAAGCTGCCAGCAATACACTTCCTGAGGGAGTCTGGCTGATTGGGATGAATACCGAGCGGGGCAAGCCGCTCCAGCTTCGGGGAACCGCTAAGACGGGGCAGCAGGTGGCTCAGCTCGTGAATAGCCTGAGTGTTAGCCCACGGTTTCGGGACGTGAAACTGGTCTTTGCCAACGGAGGGAAGATTGAGGAGACTCCAATCGTGCAGTTCAATGTTGCCGCAACTGCCGTGGGGAACTTGCCCATGCCCGCACCTGAGAAAACCGGGAAGAAGACGACCAGAAGTAAGATCGCTCCGAAAGTCGCTAGTGCAGGAGACAGTCAATGAAAAATCCGCTGTTTAACTTTAAGAACCCTCAGGAGGCCGGGCCTAGTGGGGTGATCCTGGCTGCTCTGGTGATCCTAGCGGGCTCACTTGCCTTTATGCTCCTGGTACCGGAGCCCACAACGGATGGGATGGCAAAAGAAAACGTCAAAAAACGTAAGCAGCTTCTTGACCAGATCGAGACTACCCAGAGTGAAGGCCAGCAGGCACGGGCTCTGGCGACGGCGCGGCTCTGGCAAGGGGATCCGGACACCATCACCGCCGCGGTTCTGGCGCGGCTGACCCAGGAGGCCACGGGGCGCAAGCTCAAGCTCTCTGCGTTTCGCCCACAGCGCCTGCAGAACCTGCCGGAGCTGGCTGAGCTGCCTTTTAGTGTCCAGGTCTCCGGGGCCTATCCTGCGGTTCATGCATTTGCAGCCACTCTGGATGCACCAGGCAGTAAGCTCGCACTGCGCTCGCTCCAGCTCGCATCGAGCGATGCCAGCTCCAATGCCGTGACCGCGACCCTAGGGCTCTCGGCCTTTATCCCGGCGTTACCCAGTTCCACAAACCCAGAGACGAAGGGAGGAGCTACTCGTGGCTAAGATTAGTAAACCCGTTGGATGGTTTGCCTTTCTGGCGGTGGTAGGGGGAGTTGCCTTCTACTTCTTAGGTGATTCTGAGGGCGGTAAGCGGCGAGCTGCACACAGTCCCACTAAGCCGAAGTCCACGGCACCACCCGGCTTCCCTGAGTCTGACATGACGGCGAAATTTGGGCGCCTGACCAGCCCTCTGCGCGACTCTTTTTCCCCGAAAGTCACTGTGACAAAGCCGCAGCTTCTGGGGGGCGGAGCACCAATCATCGCTAAACCGACATGGGCACTCACAGGGATCTATGTCTATAATGGAGTTAAGCTTGCCCTGCTTGAGAATGCCGTTACCGGGGAAGCTAAGACTGTCAAAGCGGGTCAGACCTGGATGGGACAGCAGATTCTTACGGTGACATCGAGCGGAGTCATGCTGGCCAATGGCACCCAAATGGTCTTCGCCGAGCCACCGTCCGAAACGCAGCCCAGCGTAACGCCTGTCTTATTGCCTAACGGGCCGACCGTGCCCGGTCCTATAGTGCCACGACCGGGTGTCGCCGCAGACCCCCCGTCAAATCGTCCATTAACAATTAACCTGCCACCGGGAGTGGCACCAACCCAACCTACGCGGAGCCAACCATGAAAACAAACAGAATCTTTCGTCACTTCCCCCTACTGCTACTGGCAGTGGCGGTCACACCGTCTGTCGCGCTCGCCCAGTTTGACCAGGGCGGCTTTGGTGGCTTCGGGGGCGGAATGGACTTCCCCAAGCCCGCGTGGGAGCAGTTCAAGCTCAACCCCAAGACCCGTCTGAAGCTAGATTTCCGCAATGCAAGCGTGGATGCTGTGCTCAGCGTCTTTAGCCAGGCCAGTGGGATCGCCTTCGTGAAAGACCCCACTTTGACGGGAGTGCTCATGCTTCAGAGTCCGACGAGTCAAACACTCAAAGATGCTTTCGCACAGCTCAATGCTGCGCTGGGGCTCCGGAACTTTGACATGACCAAGAGCGGGAATTTTCTCATGATCAAGGCCCGCTCGCAGTCTGGTCGTGGCGGTGCTGGTGGGGGGCGTGGAAGCGGCTTTCCCACGGGATTCGATCCCAGTATGTTCTCTGGCCGTGGCAGCACTAGCAGTACCAGCACGGCTCCTAAGGTCTACCAACTCAAGTACGCCAGTGCGTCCCAAGTAGCGCGCGTGATCAACGATGTCTTTGCGGGCTCCGGGCAGCAGAACAATCCGCTCGCGGGCCTTGCAGGGCTTTCAGGGCTTCTGGGCGGCGGCGGTATCCCGGGTGCAACAGGAGGGACTCTCCCCACTGCCCCACCCACTGTGCCTGGTGGTGGTGGCAATGGCCCCAGTGCTGGCCCTGATCCCGATCCGCAACGTGGTGGCGGTGGCTTCGGCGGTGGTCAGCGTGGCGGCGGCTTAGCGAGTATGTTTGGTGGCGGCCAGGGCGGCGGCTTAGCGAGTATGTTTGGCGGCGGCCAGGGCGGCGGCTTAGCGAGTATGTTTGGCGGCGGTGGCTTCGGGCGGGGAGGGGCTAGCGCCTCCGTGGTGCGTGCCTCTGCTGATGACTACTCGAACTCGGTGATTGTGAATGCACCCACACGCGAGCAAGGCCAAGTCGCGGACCTGATCGAGGAGATAGATAAGCAGACTGAGCAGCCACAGAAGTCCCAGGTCTTCCCGCTCCAGTTCGCCAATGCATCAGATCTGGTGACGGTTGTGCAGAACGTACTCATCGCCAATATCCCTCGTGGGCGGGGTGGCACCAGTGGCTCCCAGCAGACCATTGACCAGCGCTTCGGCGGCGGCGGTGGCTTTGGAGGTTTCGGGGGGCGTGGTGGCGCGGCGGCAGGACAGGGTAATGTCGTGGCGGAGGGGCGAACCAACTCGCTGATTATTACCGGCACTCAGGAGAACCTGGATATTGTCGGTAAAGTGGTTAAAGAGCTGGACAAGCCTATTACTTTTGAGAATAGCACCTTTGTGATTACTCTGGAGAATGCGCGCGCCGATCAAATGGCCGATGTCTTGAGCCAGAGCTTTGGCAGCCGTACGAACTCCCGTGGCACAGGACGCACCACAACAGGGCAGACGGGGGCGGCGAGCCGGACAAATGGAGCTACCCGCAACACTGGCGGTGGCGGCAACAGCCCGACATCGCTGGGCGGCGGGCGGAGCCAGGACGCGCCTATCTCCGTGGGCCTCGCTGATCCGACGGCAAGCGCGGGCGAACTTGCTACCAATGTCACCGTTCAGCAAGGCTTCGGCGGCTTCGGTGGCTTTGGCGGTGGCGGCTTTGGTGGCTTCGGCGGTGGCGGTACCACCCGCGCGTCGCAGCAGAGCCAGGGAACCCGTGGACTCGATGCCAATGGCCGCGTGGTGAACCTGCGCGATCTCACCGGCCAAGTGACTGTCATCCCGGACATCAACACCAATAGCATTATTATCGTGACATCGCCCGAGAACCGTGCGCTGCTACAGCAGATCGTCGAGCAGCTCGATAAGATCCCTGAGCAGGTGATGATCGAGACACTGATTGTCGAGGCGAGCCTGGACGCCACCAATAAATTGGGGGTGGAGTGGAACTTCACGCAGGGCGCAGGAAGCGTGCTGGGCGCACTGGGGGCCAAAGACACCAAGGGCGCAGGCACGGTTCAGTTTGGTAGCCAAGCCAGTACGACGCAGCCCCAGGGTATGCGCTACACGCTCACCGGTGGCCAGTACGGCGCGTTTCTCCAGGCGCTCAAGACAGATGCACGCTTTGAGGTGCTCTCCTCGCCGCGTATCTTCACGAGTAACAACTCCACTGCGGAGATCAATATCAGCCAGAGTCTGCCGTATGTGACGAGCCAGCAGACAAACGCTAACGGGGTGCTGACATTTAACTACTCGTTTCTAGATGTGGGAATTATTCTCACGGTCACGCCACGCATTACGTCCAATGGCTATGTCACCATGGATGTCACCCAAACTGCCAACGATTTTGTGCGCTACACGGACTTCAATGCCCCTGTCGTCAATCAGCGCGAAGCACAGACCACGGTCAGTGTCAAAGATGGGGAGACAATTGTGCTGGGAGGGATTATCAAGGACTCTATCTCGGCCACGGTCAATAAGCTCCCGGTGCTCGGTGATATTCCCGTGCTGGGCAAGCTCTTCCAGTCCAACTCGACCACCAAAAGCAAGACGGAACTGCTCGTCTTCCTCACCCCGCGCATCGTCCGAGACTCAGACGAGGCCCGAAAGCTGCGGGAAGACACCCAAAAGCAGATGCAGTCTAAGCTCAAGGACAAGCTTCCCGCGTTTAGTATTCCGGACACAGGCAAGCCCAAAGAGGGCGTGACGCCCAAAGAAGGCGAGAAGAAAAAGATCGGCGGGTAGAGTCTTAGGCGATATAATCAATCCGGCACCTTCCTAACAGGGGTGCCGGATTTTATTTTGGCTGTCCGCCCCAAGTGCTGTGCGGACTCTGCTCATGCATATCGGTGTTCTCACACTCTGCCTCTCCATCGGCTATGCCGACTCTCTCAAAGACAAACGCCAGGCGATAAAGAGCCTGGTGGCACGGGTGCGAAACAAATTCAATGTCTCTATCGCGGAAGTGGACGAGCTGGATATCTGGCGACGGGCGACTATTGGCGTCACGGTAGTGAGCAATAGTGCCCTGCTCGCCAACCAAATACTCCAAAAGGTGATAGATTACGTGGATAACGATGCCAATGTGGTTTTAGACGACTACAGTATCGAGATGCTTTAGAAAGAAACTATGCCGACACTACGACAGGCACGGGTTGCTGAGATGATCAAGCGCGACCTCGCCGAAATTTTGAGTAAAGACGTGGGCGATCCCCGCGTGGCCCTAGTCAGTGTGACCGATGTGGAAGTGGCGCAGGACTTCTCCCTTGCGAAAGTCTTCATCTCCGTGATGGGCGATGAGCAGGAGAAACATGCCGCGATGAAGGCGCTGCGCAGTGGCGCGGGCTTTATCCGGGGCCGACTGGGCTCCCTGCTGGAGCTGAGGACGGTGCCAATGCTGGTCTTTCGCTTTGACGAGGGAATTGACCGGGGTGTCCGAATGTTTGAGCTCCTCCGCGAGGAGCAGCAGTTCGCCGCGAGCATGCCTCCCGCCACGGAGGAGGAGCTTGCCGCCGTGCGTGAGGAAATGGCTGAGGAGACTGGAAAGTAGATGGCGCTCAACCCCAATGCCCCGCTGGACCGAGAAGGGCTCGATGAGGCGGTGCAAGCTGTCTGGAGCGCAAGGCGGATCGTGCTGGCTTGCCATGTAAACCCCGATGGGGATGCCATTGGCTCGATGCTGGGCCTCGGGCTGGGGCTGGAGGCGCTGGGCAAAGAGGTGACCTACCTCTCTGTGGATGGCGTCCCGGAGACACTGGCCTTTCTGCCGGGCATCGAAAAAATTCAGACCCACACCGACCGCCGCGACTTCGGCCTCGGTGTGGGCCTGGATGCGGGCGACCTGAAGCGGCTTGGCGAGAGTGCGGAGGTCGTGCTCTCGGCCCCGCTGGTGATGGACATTGATCACCACGTGACCGGCGGGCAGTTCGGGCAGGTGCGCCTGCTGGATGCGACGTCGGCGTCCACTGCGGAGCTGGTCTACGATCTTTTGCTTGCGCTTGGTGTCGAGCTTACTCCCGAGATGGCGCAGTGTCTGCTCTGCGGCGTGCTGACGGACACGGGGAGCTTTAGATTCTCGAACACCAAGCCCCGCACGATGGCCGTCGGGGGCGCACTGATCGCTGCTGGTGCGTCGCCTACCGTGATCTACGAGAGTGTCTATGAGAACGCCAGCTTCGGGGCGCAAAAACTTTTAGGGCGCGCGATGGATCGCATGGCCCGCAGCACCGATGGCAAGCTGGTCTGGTCGTGGGTGATCCAATCCGACTTCACCGAGTTCGGCGCTACCGACAAAGACACCGATGGGATCGCCACCGCGCTCCGTGCCGTCCGTGGCGCGGAAGTGGCGCTGTTCCTGCGCCAGATGCCCTCGGGCAAGCTGCGGGTCAGCCTGCGCGCCCAAGAGCCCTGGGATGTCGCCGCCGTTGCCGCAAGCTTTGGTGGTGGTGGCCACAAGCTCGCCTCAGGCTGCTCGCTCGACGGCCCCCCCGAGGCCGCCATCGCCGCGCTCCTGGTGGCGCTCACAGCCCCAGCATAGTTCCTAGAGCGCGAAAGAAGAGCTGGGCATTGGGAAAGGCGGCGTACTCGAATCGGTAGACGCCGTCTCGACCGATGCCCAGAAAGCCCGCCTTCCCTCCCTTGCGCCAGATCGTCACATAGCCATCGTTCACGGAGACCGAGGTAAGTTCTGCCAGAGGAATCTCCTCGGTTTTTTCTTTCTGCGTGAAGTTGATCCCTCGGCTGGAGAGGGTCAGAAGTGGGCCATTTTCGATGGGGAACTCTCTGGACTTGCCTGCCCAGAGGTCGCGCATCAGGGGCGTCTGAAGGGCCTGGGTATAGGCACGTTCTGCGCTCTTGCCAAAA
>NZ_JAYUPA010001021.1:0-7425 GCF_043760365.1 Armatimonas sp. | reverse complement strand
CCGCACTGCTCTCGCCGCAGCTCTGGACGGCAGATGGCCTCGCCACGGAGTCGGGCGACACGGTCTTCTGGGACCGATCAACGCTCTACGCGCTACGGGGCCTCTTTGTCGCCGGAGCCACGGAGACGGCGCTTGAAAAGCTCACGGCCTACACGCGGCGGCGCTTGCTCGGTGAGCACGTCCCCTACGCCATCGAGGCCCACCCCGAGGGCGGCCAGGCGCATCTTTCCGCCGAGAGCGCCCTCTACTGCCGCATCTTCACCGAAGGGCTCTTTGGCATCGTCCCACGGGGCCTAGACCGCTTCGATGTCAACCCGCGCCTCCCCGACGGCTGGAACGAGATGTCTCTCACGCTGGAGGGATTCGGCGGACACTGGGAGATTGTGGTTAAACGAACTTCAGAGGGGGTAAAGACCGAGCTTACCCGCTCCTAACGCTGACTTTTAGAATTTTCAGAGAGGTGCTCTATGCGTTTCTGGTCAATCGTCGTGGCGATTCTTTTGCTCTGCGACACTCGCCCTGCAGGCGCACAGTCCCTCGTCGCCCCGCCGTTTGTGCGCCAGTGGACCCAGTTTATCGGCGATGGTGCTTCTGTCATTGCGGTTGAGAAGGGAACACTCTACTACCAATCCTGGCAAGAGGTCGGTGCCATCGACCTTGCGACCGGGGCGAAGAAGTGGAGTAGCTTCGCCAAACAAAAGGTTGATTCTATCTGCTTTCGCACGGGCACCCTCTACGCGCTGGTTGAGGGAAATGCCCTCTATGCCATCAACGCAGGTACGGGCAACCCCCGGCTCCTACAGCGTTTTCCGCAGGGGATCCGTCGCTTTACCCAAGACCCAGACCAGCTCTATGTGCTCGATGAGCGTGGGGTACTCCATGCGCTCTCCCCTCGCACTGGCCAGGTTCTCTGGAGCACGGTGCTTGTGTCGTCACCAAAGCCGGATACCGTTAGCGTCGTGCTTGCCGCCACGCGCGAGGGGGTCTATGTGGGGATTGATGCGAAGGGAAAGCGGGGAGAGGAGCTCGGTATCGCCCCCGAGAGCGGTAAGGTTCTCTGGCGACGCAAGGACTCTTCCTCGGCCCGCTCTAGCCCCACCGTTATCGATAACGATGTGCTTTTCTACGGGGAAAAGCCACGTCGCATCAACGCACGCACCGGGAAAACGGTCTGGACCTCCCGAGACTACCTCTATCAGGCGACGATGAGTGGCAATGTCTTGGTCGTTAGTGGGTGGAACGCCACGGAAGGCTACGATCTAGCGACCGGCAAGCGGCTCTGGAAGAGCCCAGTTCCCTATGGCGACATCCTAGACAGCTGTAGCGATGGGCAAAGTGTGCTGCTTCACACCCTCAACGAAGGCCCTAAGCCGTATGGTCAGCCGCTCGTGGACGGTACCTACTGTCTCTCGCAGGACGGCAAGCTTCTCTGGCAAGCCGACAAGCCCTTCACCGGAGCCCCGATCTACGCCGACCAGAGCCATATCGTCACCTTCGACCAGAACGAGAACCGCCTCTTGGGCTACATCCCTGGTGCGCTTCCCCGGCTTCCTGCAACGGAGGCGGGTAAAAAAGCCCTCGCCGAGTGGCTGGTCGCCCAGTTTGAGAATCTGGATGAGGCCGAGCGCCAGTTGCTGGAGAAGCTCAAGCCCTACAGCACGCGGGCATTTCTATCTCGATACCAGGAGTTAGCAAAGCGCCGCATCCACAATCAGGACGCCTACCTGTTTGCGTTCTGCGAAAAAGGGAACACGGCGGCACTGCTGGAAATCTGGAAGCAGGGCGGGGGTGAGGGTGTGGTGCGTACCTTGCAAGCCAAGGGCGACCCTGCGGCCTACATCCCGACCTTCGTCCAGAACCTCCGCGACCAAAAGAGCAGTAGCAGTGCCCTCCTCTCTGCCATTTCCCACTCGTCGCACCCAGACGCCGTTGCCTTTCTTCTCGATGCCTTGCGTGATCCCAAAGCCCCGGCGGAGTGGCGTGCGGCGGCCTTTGAGCACCTTGCCGGAACCGGCGGCGCGGAGGGTGTGGCGGCCATCCGCGCAGTGCGGTCGTCGTTGAAACAGCCCAGCCCGCGCAAGCCCTGGTTCGCGAGCTTTGATCTTGAAAGCCTCCCCAAAAAAGCGGTCCAAAAGGACGCGAAGGGCCGCACTTGGGCGCTCTTCCAGACCGATATTCTGGGCAATTCCGGCGATTGTTTTATTGTTGAAAAGAAGGCAGAGGGCTGGGGAACTCCTGTCTTCACGGGTGTCTGGACCGGGAACACGATGCGGGACAATGCTCCGGAGACCTTTCGCGGCATCCGCACCGAAAAACTCATGGCGACAGAGTGGATCAAGATATTTCCCGATGATCCCACGCTCCGCAAAGATACCGATGGCGATGGCCTGACGGACCTCGTGGAGGCGCGGCGCGGCACCAATCCTAACAAAGCCGACACAGATGGTGATGGCCTCAGCGATGCGGTCGATCCCTGCCCCACAGCCGCTCCTCGCCCCTTGGGAGACACAGAAAAGATACTTGCTGCCTGTGTCGAGGCGCGCTTTTTTGATCAAAATTCGGAGCGCCCTCTGATCCTCTTCGCGCCCGGCGTGGCTCCCTTTGAGTTCGATAGTAATCGTGGCTACCTTCTCTGGAAGCAACTAAGGAAACGGGTTCCGCGTGCGACGCGTCCCGGTGGAGGATTTGACGAAGACGACGGTCTTTGTTTTCGTCATCTCAACCGGCTCAAATCGCCCAAAGAACAGCCCATCACGTTTGGTTCCGATGGCCAAACGGCGCGAGTTGCCCTCGCCCCTGAAAACACCGGCTGGTGCGGTACCTTTAGCGGGGGAGAAGCTTTCTCCCTCCGGAAAATCGACGGTGACTGGTTTGTGGTGGATCGGATCGTGCTGAACGTGCTGGGCGAGCCGATGAAGCGCTACTACCCCGGCGAGCCGATGTGGTGAGGTATCATAGGCGCACTATGCTTTCACTCGACGCTGCCTTTTTGGCACCCCATGTCACCCCTGAGCTGGTCGCCCAACAGACCGACCGGCTCGCGCTTGCCCATGCCACCCTGACAGGTGGCTCGGGCGCGGGCTCGGACTTTCTGGGCTGGCTTGATCCCGCCGCCATGGCCGACGATACCCTGCTCGACGAGATCGAGACCATCGCCGCTGACCTGCGAGCCCGCACCGATGTGCTCGTTTCCGTGGGAATCGGGGGCTCGTATCTGGGGGCGCGTGCCGTGATCGAGGCGCTCTCGGATAGTGTGGATCGCCCCGTGCTCTTTGCCGGTCAGAACCTCTCGGCCCGCTACCACACCGAGCTACTGGCGCGGGTGAAGGGCAAGAAGCTGGCGGTCAATGCGATTAGCAAGTCCGGCACCACCACCGAGCCTGCGGTCGCGTTTCGTATTCTGCGTGCGCTCGCCGAGCCGGGCTGCATTGTGGCGACGACGGATAAAAACAAAGGGGCACTGCGCAAAGTGGCGGGCGGGGCGGGCTGGCGGACGCTTCCCATTGAGGACAGTATCGGGGGGCGCTACTCCGTGCTCTCGCCGGTCGGGCTGCTGCCCCTCGCCTACGCCGGAATTGACATTCGCGAGCTGCAGCGCGGCGCTATTGCCTGTGCTCGGGCTAGTGTGGAGCCTGATCCCAAGAAAAACCCCGTGCTCTTCTACGCCGCCGCGCGCAATTTACTCTACCAGCAGGGCTTTCTGATTGAGGCGCTCGCAAGTTTTGAGCCGCGCCTGCACTATGTTTTGGAGTGGTGGAAGCAACTCTTTGGCGAGAGCGAGGGCAAGAACCACATGGCCCTCTACCCATCGTCGGTGGAGTTCACCACGGATCTGCACTCGATGGGGCAGTACTTCCAGGAAGGCCGCCGCAGCCTCATAGAGACCTTCCTGATTATCGAGGATGGGGAGCCGTCGCTCACGCTGCCCGAGGGCGATAACGCCGACGAGCTAGGCTATCTGGTCGGCCAGGAACTGACGGCGATCAACCACGCCGCCTACCAGGCAACGGCGCTCGCGCATAGAGAGGGCGGTGTGCCTAGCCTCACGATTCGTCTGCCCAAGCTCGATGCCTATCACTTAGGTTTCTTGCTCTACTTCTTCGAGCGTGCCTGCGGCATCAGTGGCTATTTATTGGGTGTCAATCCCTTTGATCAACCCGGCGTCGAGGCATACAAGCTGAATATGTTCGGTCTGCTCGGCAAGCCCGGTGCAAAGATATCGCAAGAGGAACTCAAGGCCAAAGTGGGGGCAGCGGGCGACGACACAATTGTGGGCTTCTGATAAAACAAAAAATAAATCTTTCTTCCTCCTGAGTGTTTTCTCCCTCCGTTATGCTCTAATATCCTGACAATGACACTCTGGTGGCTACGGCGGCCCGGGACGGTGGCTTCTCTCTCGGACCGTGACTTGCTAAACCGAGCACGCTCGGGGAACTCTGAGGCGATCCGGGCCTTGCTGACGCCTCACGAGCCGTTACTCTTCCGTCTCTGCCTGGCAATTCTAGGCAACCGGGCTGATGCAGAAGACGCAGCACAAGAAACGCTTCTGGCAGCAATCCGGGCACTCCCCAAGTTCCGTGGCGACGCGCAGCTCTCAACCTGGCTGGTGCGGATCGCTCGCAATATCTGCACCAAGCGCCGTCCGGCAGCACTCTCGCTCGACGATGCCGCCCTCTCGGTGGCAGGCCCTGAAGATGCCGCATTGGAGCGGGTGGTTCTGCAGGAGGCGCTTGCGCACCTCACCGAGCTCCAGCGCACGTGTCTGGTGCTACAAGCCGTGGAGGGCTGGAGCATCGCCGAGATCGCCCAGAGCCTGAGTGTCACGCAAAAAAAAGTCGAGAACGAGCTGTATCGTGCCCGGAAGGCGCTGGCTCGTTGGGAGGAAAGCACGAGTGGAAACGAAGATGGAAACTAAATGGACCACAGCGATTCAAAACATGCCGCAGCCTGAGCCCGGCACTCTGACGGAGCGTGCGCTGCCGCAAGCGCCCCAAAAAGCGCACCGTGGCTTGCGTCCCTACGCCTACGGAAGCCTTGCCCTAGCCGCGACACTGCCCGTCGCGTTCTTGCTCTTGCCAAAGCCGAGCACACAACCTGAACCTGACCCCCCTGTTGCTCTTAGGTTCGCAAAGCAGTCACTTAGCCTTCAAAAGCGACCATCCGAAGAAGTACGAGCCGTCTTGCAACCAAAGGTGGCACTTTCTTACCAAACGCCCCTGCCAAAGCAAAACACGACGCAGAAATTCTCTCTGTCGGTCACGCCGAATAAAGAGAAAGCCACGCTCCCTCGCTCTCGCCCTCTGGCAGAGTCCAAAACCACGACCTATGAATTCCAAGAACGAGCAGTTCTGAAAGAGAGTGCCCAGGCAAACGAGGAGCTTCTTTTGAGACTGGCACGCGGCGGCGTTGCTTCGCGAGGTTTAAGTGTATCCTCGCTATCGTCCGGGTCCAAAGCACGTGGAACTCAGGTTGGGCTTGTCGTGAACGAGCGGCTCGCCGAGATTGAGGGGACTTTGTTGACACCACTGCCGAATGCTCCCACTTACGAAAACCCCAAGCTCAAAACAACCCTTTTGCGCCAGTCCGATGGCAGTGTTGAGGGCACGCTGGTTTTGGCGACGCCCACACGCGGCGGGCTTATCCCCAAAGCCTACTTGGTATATATTGCCGCTTTCGATGCCAAGGGGACGCTGGTCTCCACGGCGCAAACCGAGCTGCCAGGCGTGGGTGGAACAGCGACGGTGAAGTTCGGCCTTGCCCCGACCGCTCAGCACTACCAGCTGGCGCTCTTTGCCAAACCAAATCCGCCCCAAGATGAGCTGATCGTTGCGGGCTATCTCGTGCGGCACTTCGAAGGGAAAGTACCCCTGCCCCTGACCGGAACCTACGGTGAGAACACCTTCAACTTAGTAACATTCAGCGAGCCGCACTTTATGCAGAGCAACTACTACAAAACAGTGTCCGCCAATCTCACGGTCTCCGTGGCGAGCCTGAGTGATGCGGCGGGCTACACGGTGCATGGGGCACTCTTTGATGAGAAGGGGGCGCTCCTCTCGACGGATCAAGCGCCGCTCAAGCCGCTGACGCTTACCGTGGGCACCCCACTGCAGGCACAGCACAGCCAGACGATTGGGCTTGGCTTTGGCGTCACCGGCCAGAGTGCCACCCGCTACCAGCTTGCCGTCACCGCCCCAAAGCCCACTCCCTCGAACGTCCGGCTGGGAGAGTACCGGGTTGCTCAGGCGGTCCCCGAAAATCTGACACGTGGTCAATGGGCTGCCCTGGCACCCGAGCCGCAGACCGCTCGGGGTGGGATAGCACTCGGCCGTAACCCCTTTAACCTGAACTTGAACCTTTCCTCCCTAAGTACGCTCTCGGAAATACCTTCCGAGGCCCCTGATGCGAGCATGATCGTGGCTTCAGTCAAGACTGAGGAGAATGGCTCGCTGTTGCTCCTTCCGCCTCCCTGCCCCAATTCGATGGAGGAGATTTTCAAGAATCCAAAGCTCCGTGATTACACCCAGATCAAGCTCGCATCTTCCGTGGTAGCGGCGCTGAAGACCAAGGGCATCACCGAGTTTGTTGGCAAGTCCGTTCAGGCCAGCGGCAAGAGTGAGAGTAGCCTCTATCTTGCACGTCCTGCCTTTGAAGTGACGACGGTTACGGTCGAAAAAGCCGAGGACGTTCAGGTGGGCCTGCCACTCTTTAAGTTCCTCTTGACCGACCCGCCAAAGCCGATTCAGGTTCGCCTCCCCATTACCCTGACCGCACCGGAACCGTCGCAGACGCTAAAGCTTATCGAGCCTCTCCAGGCGTTGTTCTACCTCCAGCAGCTTCGCGCGGCAAAAGACCATCAGGCGCGCTACGAGCTTCTGATCAGCCCGGAGTTCAACGAGACTCTCTTGGCGGCGGCGCAGCGCGGCGACGAAGCGACGGTGATCGAGCTGGTGCAGTGGTCGTGGTTTGGCGGGCCGAGTGAGGCAATAAAAGGCGGCAACACGGGCCTGCACCGCACCTATCGCCCGGAGATCGCCGAGCTTCTGATCAAGCACAAAGCCCCCATCGAGGCCAAAAACAACGACGGCGAGACGCCGCTAATTGCCCAGACGCGGCAGGCAGACCGCTGGCTGGGGCGATTGGGCGTGGTGCAAGCGCTGCTGCGTGCGGGAGCCAATCCCAACGCCACCGACAACCACGGGCGCACCCCGCTGATGTGGGCGGCCAAGAGCGGCGTGCCGGACTTCGTGGAGGCGCTGCTCAAGAACGGTGCGAACCCGAAACTTAAAGACAAAGACGGCAAGACGGCCCGCGACTATATCGCCGCCTGGCAGTGGGGCAACACGCCAGGGTTCCTCACTATCGAGAGAGCCGCACAGCTCCAGCACGACGCCGAAGCCGACCGGGCACGTGTGGGAAAACTCCTTG
>NZ_JAYUPA010001020.1:0-2639 GCF_043760365.1 Armatimonas sp. | reverse complement strand
CCTGACGGTTCTGGCTCATCATCACGACGGGGCCGGTGTAGGCTGCCTGAAACGAAAGCACGAGGTTCAGCAAGATAAACGGATACGGGTCCCAGGCTTTGAGGAGCGCAGGGTGGAGCGCAAAGTAGACATTGGCCGCGATCCAGCAGGCGAGGAGACAGGACTGGATGAGAATAAACGGCCAGCCCCCCACCGCCGCTGCGATCTTATCGGCGAGGCGCTGGCCCGTACTCTGCTGCTTGGCAAACTCCGTGTTGATGTCGCGCACCGGCGGGTGATCGTGCTTCCACTGCCCACACGGGCTGATCTCTACTTCATCGTCCATACCGCATTGTACGCTTATTTCCGGGCCAGAAGTGCCGAGATCTAGGTTACGCCTCGCGGTGAAAGCCTTTTCCGAGAACTTCGGCGGCGTCGGTGAGGACAACGAAGGCGTCGGGGTCGTGCGTGCGGACGAGCGTGCGCAGGCGGGGGACTTCGGCTTGGCCGAGGGCGATGAGGAGCACGGGGCGCGGGTCGCCGGTGTAGCCGCCGGTGCCGGGGAGGATGGTGAGACCGCGATCCAGCTCCGCGATCACGGCTTGACGGATGGCGTCGTGGGCGGTGGAGATCACAAACGCGAGTTTGGTATGGGAGAAGCCAAGAAGCACCGCATCGAGGGCGCGGCGCATGACAAAGGCCGCGATCAGGCCGTACATCGCCTTCTCCGCCCCGAAGAGCCAGCCGCCGCCCAGAATGGTAAGTGCATCGAAGGTGAAGATCGCATTACTCACCGAGAGATGAAGGCGCTTTGTCACCAGTCGGGCCAGCAAGGAGTAGCCACCCACGGAGCCGCTCCCCGAGAGCACCAGCCCAAGGCCCGCGCCATAGACCACGCCCCCAAAGAGCGCCGCCAGCAAGGGATTGTGCGTCAGTGTCGGGACAGTTCGGGTGACGAGCATCAGCAACGGCAGAACCAGCGAGCCGAGCGCCGCGCGTGCGCCCGCCGCGCGTCCCAGCACCCAGAAGCCCAGCGCCAGTAGCGGCAGATTGATCCCCCACTGCACCCACGCCGCCTCCCAGCCAAAGCGCCGCTCCAGCAGGGTCGAGAGTCCCACTACCCCTCCGGCCACGATGTCGTTGGCGTTCATAAAGAGCCGGAAGCCCAGTGCCATCAGCGCACAGCCTGCCAGAATGCTCAGCCCATCCCAGAAGCCGCTTCGCTTCCCACGAGTCAGACTGACCCAATTCATTAGGTCAGTTATACCCCACAAGGGAAATAGATGTGGCAAAGCGAACTCTTAATCCACGATGTCCAAACAACCCAATGTCTTGTTGATCACCAGCGACCAGCACCATTTCTCGTGTCTCGGGAGCGTCAATGAAAAGCTCCAAACCCCGGCGCTGGATCGCCTCGCCGACGAAGGCATGCGTTTTGAGCGGGCGTATTGTAATAATCCTGTGTGTTCGCCGTCGCGCTCGACCATGATCACGGGACAGTACCCGAGCTGGCACGGCTGCTGGACGATTGGGGTGAAGCTGGGCGAGGATGTCCCCACGGTCGGGGAGGTGTTTCGGGAAAACGGCTACTTCACGGCGCTCCTGGGAAAAGCCCACTTCCAGCCGCTGCGCTCGGAGGGCACACAAATAAGCTTCGAAACACCGGAGAAGTTCCGCGACTTAGCTTTCTGGCGCGGCTTCACCGGCCCTTGGTACGGCTTCGACTGGATTCAGATCAACCGCAACCACGGCGACGAAGCCTGGGCGGGGCAGCACTACGCGCTCTGGATGGAGGAGAAGGGCTGCACGAACTGGGAAGCGTATTTTGCGGGCGGCGGCTCGCCTAAAGAGAAGCTCAACCCTAGGCGCGGCGCGTGGGAGCTTCCCGAGGAGCTTCACTACTCCGTCTTTGTGGCGGATAAGACCATCGAGGCCATGGACAGAGCACAAGCCGACGACAAGCCCTTCTTCGCCTGGGCCAGCTTTGCCGACCCGCACCCGCCCTATGTGGTGCCAGAGCCATGGGCGTCGATGTACGATCCCGGCGACATGACACCGGGGACGCTCACGCCGGGCGAGCACGACAGCAATCCGCCGCACTTTGCCGAGACCCAGAAAGAGCACCCGGACTTCTCGCACTGGCAGGAGAGCGGCTACGGCAACCACGGCTTCCACTCGCACTTGACTTCTGAGGAGCAGCAAAAGAAAGACCTCGCGATCTACTACGGCATGATCAGCCTGATGGACCGCGAGATCGGGCGTATCCTGGACGAGCTGGACAAGCGTGGGATCGCCGAGGACACGCTGGTAGTCTTCTCCACCGATCACGGGCACTTTCTGGGGCAGCACGGCCTCTGGTACAAAGGCGCGTTCCACTACGAGGATTTGCTGCGCCTGCCGTTTCTCGCCCGCTGGCCCGGCCACGTCCCCGCTGGAGAAGTGTCGTCGGCGCTTCAGGCTCTGATTGACCTGCCGGAGACGTTCTTAGACGCCTGTGGAATCCCGATCCCCGGCCAGATGCAGGGCGTCAGCCAGCTTGGGGTCTGGACGGGCGCACAAGAGTCGGTCCGCGACTCGGTGATCACCGAGTTTCGCCACCAGCCCACCAAGCTCCATCTGCGGACGTTTATCACCGAGCGCTACAAGCTCACGCTCTACCG
>NZ_JAYUPA010001019.1:0-7438 GCF_043760365.1 Armatimonas sp. | reverse complement strand
GGCCCGCCCGCTGAATCAGCCGGATAATCGCCCAGGGCAGGTCGTAGTTCACGATAATGCGGGCATCTTGCAGGTTCTGCCCCTCGGAGAGTACATCGGTCGCGATCAGCACCCGTAATTCTTGCTCGGGCTTGATTTCCTTGCGCTTGTTGTTCGAGACCGGCGAGAAGCGCTGGGCAAGTTTTGTCGCATCCGTGCCTCCCGTCGCGCAGCCAATGGAATCAATGCCCATCGTCGTAAGTTGCTCCGCAAGGTAGCGTGCGGTGTCGGCGAACTGAGTAAAGAGTAGGACTTTCTCCTGAGGATAGGTCACCGCAACCAATCGCCTCAGCTCCAGCAGCTTCTCATCGCGGCCCGCCTCCCAGCTCGTGCAGTGCTGCAAGATCGTCAGCAGCGCCTGTGCATCGGCCCGCAGGTGCGTCGCGAGGCTCTCACTAAAGAAGCGCGGCGCGATCCACTTAAAGCGGCGCTTGTACTGCCCCTCGTAGAGTAAATAGACCTCGGCGGCACGCTTCTCAAACGCCGCTTCGTCGCGAAGCCCCACCGAGTGGGTCTCCTCTGGCGCGCTCTCTTCCCCCGTCTCAAAGAGATCGCCCGTCTCATCGTCCTCGTCCTGCGTGCGCGTGTCTAGCAAGTCCGCATTCTGGGTGCCAATGGGCAAAGGCTTGTTGTTTTGTAAAGCATGGAGAAACAGATAGTTGCGCAGGATATGCCGCTCGACCGAGAGTAGAAACGCCTTCCCGCTCGACTCCAGGCGTTTGAATAAGTTCGTCCGACAGAACCCCATCAGCCGCTTCCCAGCGCGGCCCAGGTTCTCCAGCAGCTTCTTCTCGGTGTCCGTCGGAGCGGGCGTGGCGGTGGCATGAACGTAGTTACCCAGGCCATAGCGCGGCAGGGTCAGGGCATTGATAGTGTCTACGACAGTGGGAGCATAGAGCGAGGCGAACTGAGCATCTAGCTTAAACTTTGCTGTCTTAGGCACTCTTGCGGGAAAGTACGAGCGGGTTCCATCCGCAAAAGTCAAGAACTTACGGTCTGTCTTCGGCTCGGACTGCGCGTAGTTCTCGATAATAAACGAGCGTGTTCGGCGCACCATATAGAGCCGCATCAGCTCACGCCAGTCATCGGGCTCCTCGCTTCGCTCAAAAGCCGCCAGCGTCCGGGGCGAGCCTCCGAAGGCCCAAATATTGCCCAAATTTTTAAGCAATTTCTCCGGCTGAATCCCCAAGTCCTTATCGTCGGAGACAAAAAGCCGAAGCTGATTGGAGAGATCTATATACGTTTTGTTATACGGCGTGGCTGTTAGCAAAATGCAGCGCGACTCATTCTCGGAGAGATAGCTATGAATGGCTTTATAAACTTTGCCCTCACGATTGCGCAGGTTATGAGACTCATCAATCAGCACCAGACGGTAGCGCCGCAGATGAGGAAGCTCTTTAATCGCCCGTGTGATCGAGAGCACCTTGCCCCGAAGTCCATAGCGCTCCCGATAGTCTTCCCACATCGACACTAAGTTCTTAGGGCAAAGAATCAGTGTCTCCAGCCCGAAGTCATCCTCGAACATCCGGGTGAGCGCCGTCGCCATCATCGTTTTTCCGAGTCCGACCACATCGCCAATCAGCACGCCCCCGCGCTTGTGCAAGTGGCGGGCCGCAATCTTCACTGCCGCCGCCTGGTAGTCAAAGAGCAGCCCCTCAAAGACTTTAGGGAGCCGAAACTCCGTCAGCCCCGCCCGCGCCTCCTGCGAGAGATGGTAGGCCATTTTCAGATAGATCTGATAGGGGGGAATCAGCGCCTCACGTGCCCAAGACGCCTCGATGATCTCGATCAGCTCCTTGGAAATATCCAGGCACCAGCGCTCCTGCCAGCGTTCCTCAAACCACTTCGAGAGCTTCGTGGCCGCATCTTTATCCAATACATCAATATTTAGCTCGCCCTGTCCCTTTAAGCCTGAAAAAGTGAGGTTGCTGCTTCCCAGATAGCCAATCAGAGGATTTATCGGATCGTGCCTGTGTAGCAAATAAAGCTTGGCATGAAGCTGGTGCCTCAGAAAGAGCTTGACCACTACCTGGCCTGATTTAAGTTGCGTGGCAAGCTGCCTCAGGGCACGCTCATCATCATCGGTCGGTGCACCAATCGTGAGCTGCTCTCGTAGCTCACTAGCAAGCCTCAGCTTGAGCCGAGTGGCGAGGCCATTGTCCATCCCTCCACTCTCGACAGCAAGACTCAGCGCCGCCCGAAGCTCCTCGCGGGGCGCGTCTTGCATCCCGATAAGAACCCGGCACTGATTTCCTGCGCCGCCCGGCCATGCCTCTATAGACTTTGCAAGATGCCTCCAGCCCCGCAAGTTAAAATAGCCCACGCAAAAATCCGCGCGGTAGCTAACCCCCAGTGTCGCCTGGAGGGTCGGTAGAAGTTGCTGTTGGATATTGTCATAAATCTCCGGCATAAGATTATTTTACTTTTTTACTTCCGCCAGAGCCAGCGGAGCGACTCAGGGAGAAGTGCCTGGCCGTGCTTGCCGGAGTGGAAGCCCTCGCCGAAGACAAACTTGAAATCGTAGCCGGAGTAGGCGAGCGCTTTTGCCATACCTTGATTGGCGAGTGGCCAGTTGCCAAAGGGATTGTCCAGGTCATTGGTACCATCTTGGAGAAAGACCCGAATCGTCTTGGCGTTGCCCTTGCTCTGGCGCACGAGCACGGGGTAGTTGTGGCCCCCGCTAATTTTATTTATCCCACCCTGCAAGTTCACGAAGCTCCCGACCCAGCTCAGGACCTTGGAAAACTGATCGGGGCGCTCCCAGGCCACGGTGAATGCGCAGATACCCCCGCTGGAGCTGCCCGCAATCGCCCGGTCGGCGGGGTTGGTGGAGAGGTTGTAGGTCTTGGCCACCTCGGGGAGAATCTCGGTGAGCAGCATCTCGGAGTATTTTGGTGAGAGCGTATCGTATTCAAAGCTGCGGTTGGAGCGGCCTCCCTCAAACGTCCCTGGGTTGATGAAGATCCCAATCGTGACCGGCATCTCGCCCTTGGCAATGAGGTTGTCAAAGACGGGTGGGATGTAGTTCTTCGGCCCTGCGCCATCTTGGAAAATCATCACGGCGGCGGGCTTGGCGGGGTCGTACTGGGCCGGTACATAGATCCACCACAGGCGGCTCGTGCCCGCGAAGACCTGGCTCTTAAAGCTGCCCTTATCCGCAACCGTGCCCCTGGGGACACCATCGTGGTACTTGGCATCGGCGGGCGTGGTGTAGACCTCAAGCTGCCCGCCACCGCGCTTCTCGCTGCCGACCTCCATGTGCCACAAAAAGCCCGTGCCCTCAGGAAGCGTTGCTACGGCGGCCCAGACATTGCTCGTGCCGATGCGCTTGAGTGGCAGGGTGAAGGCGCTCGTCTCACTCACCACTTTTGGGTCTTTCTCCGACTCACTGGCCAGCTCGATGGCAAACGCCACCGTGCAATCGTCGGTCTTGACGCCGCCCTTGAGCAAGTTCGCCGCGCCAAACCAGCGGCGCACTGCATCGGGTGTCGCTGCGCCGTCGCGGAGCTGCGCGTGCGTGAGGGGGGGCTGTGCCGTGGTCGGGATGAAAGACGCGACCAGAGGGAGGGTGAAAAGCAAAGTGTTCATGCATAGCGGTTCGACAGAAATAATCTTGTTTCCTTTGCGCCAATAAACAAAACGGGAACTCTTTGCCTTGCCTAAGGCTCCAAGCTCTTGCCCTTCGTTTTCTGCGAGGGCAAGAAAAGGCGGTACTCCTCATGGAAAACCCAACGATTCAAGCGACCCTTCGGGGCAAGCAATCACACGGCGAGCTGACACGCATGCGAAAATCAGGTCAGACAGCGGTTTCCCTCTCGGGGAAAGGGACATCTCCCATTTCTCTCTACGTGGCCACCGTCGAGATTGAGAAGGCAATTCGGGCAAGAGGGGGCGATGGCAAGCACGTCCAGCTCGGGTTTGAAGGCGAGAGCCATCTCACGTGCTTTGCCCAGGTAAAGCGCCACCCCATCTCGGGGGATCTTCTGACGGTCGCGCTACAAAAGGTCATCACGGACTAGGCGCGGGCAACCGACGCAGAGGAGAGAGCTTCCTCCAAGGCGAAAGATAGCTTTGGAGGAAGCGATGATGGCGACACGGGGTTTAGTGGTGGCAGCGAACGGGGCGGCGGCGACGAGCCAGCCTCTGGCGACAGCGGCGGCGCTTGCTGTGCTGGGGCGTGGGGGGACGTTTGCCGATGCCGCCATTGCAGCCTCAGCCGTTCTGTGCGTGGTCGAGCCCTGGAACTCGCACTTAGGCGGCGATGCTTTCTTAATTGTCCACGACGCAAAGCTGCGCGAGACACTTGCCTACAACGCCTCAGGTGCGGCTCCAAAATCTGCGACTCGGGCGAGCTACTCGGAGGGAATCCCCGTTCATGGGCCGCGCGCCGTGACCGTGCCCGGTTTAGTGGACGCCTGGTTTGCACTGCACCAGCGCCACGGTATGCTCCCCCTTCAAGACTTACTCGCTCCCGCGCTCCGCTACGCCAAAGAGGGCTATCCTGCCGGGCCACGCGCAGTGAAGAAGTTCGCAGAGTTCGCGCATGTCGCCGGTTTAGAGGCGCTGGGAACCAGGACGCCGGTTTTGGGGGAGATGATTTGCCAGCCGGAGCTTGCCTGGAGCCTGGCGGAAATCGCTAAAAATGGGCGCGACACGTTCTACTCCGGCACGATTGCGGAGCGGATTGTTGCAGCCTCCGAGGGGCACTTTAGTTTTGAGGATCTCGCCGCGCATAAAACGCGGGTTCTCGCGCCCCTCTCCGTGGACTACCGTGGCCTGACGGTTCACTGCCAGCCGCCGCCCTCGCAAGGGATGATCCTGGCGCAGGAGCTTGCCCTCGCGGAGGGTTTTAAGTTAGCTGAGTTAACGGAAGCAGAGCGAACTCATATTTTAGTCGAGTGTAAAAAACGCGCCTTCGCGGATCGGTTCGCGCATCTGGCCGACCCGGAGTGGCACGATATTCCTCTGGAAAAACTCCTGAGCGCGCCGTATCTCGCCAAGCAGCGGGCCCAGATTGGCGAGCAGGCAACCGTCATGCCTTCCCCCGTTATCGGGGGTCAGGGGGTAAATTTGGGGGACGAAGGCCAGGACACGACGTACTTTCTGATCGCCGACGCCCACGGAAACGCGGTGAGCTTTATCCAGAGCATTTTCCATAACTTTGGCAGTGCCTGGATTCCGGGTGGCACGGGCATTCTCTTTAACAACCGCCTCACGGGTTTCTCGCTCGATCCCGCCTCGCCTAATGTGCTGGAGCCTGGCAAGCGCCCGGCCCACACGCTCAACGCCTGGCTCGCCACCCACCCCGACGGCTCGCTCGCTCTGGTCGGCGGAACACCGGGGGCCAATATTCAGGTGCAGACCAACTTGCAGCTTCTCGTGAACACACTCGATCTGGGCCTCGATCCGCAAGAGGCTATCGAGCGCCCCCGCTGGCAGCACTCGTCGGATGGGGGCAATACCGGCCAGAGTGAGACGGGGCTAGGCGTGCTGGAGCTAGAAGATCGTGCGGAGACGACTCTCTTTACGGAACTCACGGCGCGTGGCCATTCTGTCAAGCCGATCGGCCCGTGGGCACATGGCTCCGCGGCGCAGCTCCTCAAAGTGCTCCCCGGCGGCGCGTACGCCGTCGGCTCCGACCCCCGTTGCGACGGCCACGCGGGCGGCATCTAAAAAAATTGCCTTGACAGAGCGCTCCTTTTCGCGGTAACTTATTGGCGACAAAAAAAGTCGGCGATATAATTTATCGCCAGGAAAGAACCACACAATGCGCACCCGTTCCGCCTTCACGCTCATTGAGCTTCTCGTCGTGATTGCTATTATTGCCATCTTAGCTGCGATTCTCTTCCCCGTCTTCGCTCAAGCACGTGCAAAGGCTCGCCAAGCCAGCTCAATCTCCAGCCTCAAGCAACTCGGACTCGCCGTTTCGATGTACGCTCAGGACTGGGAAGCCTATCCGCTTCATTCGTCGCCCTCCAGCCAGTCGCCACGCACCCGCTGGGCGGACTACCTTTTCCCTTACGTCAAGAACGAGCAGCTCTTTCGAGCACCCGGCGCTCCGGATTCTCTGCACCGTAAACCCTTTGCCCACAATCCCTTGGCGCTCTACGGAAGCTATGGCTACAACTACCAGTATCTGGGAAACAGCCGTCACCCCTTTGCTGCCACCGATGCTGAGATTGAGCGGCCCGCTGAGACCATTGCCCTCACGGACACGGAGGGCTGTAGTTTCGATAAGGGCGTACGCAATGTAGGCAACTACGTCATTGACCCACCTCTTCCCAGCCTGAGAGGAAGCCGCCCAACGACACCTGGCGAGGGCTTCTATGGGGCTCCAGGGACCGCAGAGTGTGGCGGGCTCTTAGGCTGCCGGGCAGTTCCTGCTGAACGGCACAGCGAGATGGTGACGGTTGCCTTCGCCGATGGACACAGCAAAGCCATGAAGCGGAGGCAAATGGACGATGTCAACCGTGATGGGGTGCCCGACAACGGGTTCTGGAGCGGAAAAGCAGATCACACACAACGCTAATAAACACTCCACCAGAGCGGGTACTATGCAAGCGTGTCTAATTTTCCCTTTCGTCTCGCCGTCTTTGATCTGGATGGCACGCTTCTTGGCCCTGATAAAGAGATCTCTCCCGCCAATGCCGCCGCCGTGGCTCGTCTGAAAGCACTAGGATGCCAGGTGATTCTCGCTTCTGGGCGACCACACTTCAATATTTTGCGCTTTCACGACCAGCTCGGGCTTACCGGCCCGATTGTGAGTGGCAATGGATCGCTGGTTAAAGTTGCGGAAACGAATGATATCTGGCGTGCGCTGCTCTTGGAGCATGCCGTGGCCAGCTTACTGCTCGATGCGGGCCGAACTCTGGGCATAACACAAGTATGGGACGGGCCACAGGGGGTTGTGGGCTGGGAACGGACACGGCACTTTGAGATTCTGGAGGTGCGGACTAAGGCAAGCTACGAGGTGGTAGGCGACCCACGCCTGCGCTTCCCCGGAGAGTCGCCCTTCAAGATTCTCTGGATCGCCGATGAGGACACGATTGCGGAGCTGGAGAAAAACTGGCGTACACGGCTGGGGACGTCCTGTTACATCACCATCACCGATCCAGAGTACCTGGAGTTCTCCCATCCTGCCGTGAACAAAGCAACCGCGCTGGAGATCGTGGCGCAACGTGAGAGGGTTCCACGCGAGCAAATCGTCTTCTTTGGCGACGGAGACAACGATGCTGAGCTACTGCGCTGGGCTGGCCTTGGAGTTGCCATGCCACACTCCCGTCCGCTGGCACTCGCTGCTGCCGATCAAATTGGGCCAGAAACTGCGCCCGAGAACGCTGTCGCCGTCGCCGTGGAGCAGCTTCTCACTTAGCGGAACTGATCGAGAAGGCGCAGGATC
>NZ_JAYUPA010001018.1:0-7438 GCF_043760365.1 Armatimonas sp. | reverse complement strand
GGCACCACCGAGGTGCCCATCACGATCATGACAGCCCACGCCACATGCCCCCAGAGAACGAGCGCGATGAAGACGATGCCGACGATGAGGGCAAGGTTCTGCGACGCAAGCGATTTGCGATCAAACCTCTCACAGAACTTGAGGCCGTTGCCCAGATGGAGCTCCTCTCTCACGACTTCTTTGTCTTCGAGAACGCCGACACTGGTCAGGTGAGTGTCCTCTATAGACGAGCGGATAAAAACTACGGTATCCTAGAGCCCGAACGATAACGCAACGAAGCGGCCCCGGACAACAGAATCCGGGGCCGTTTTTCTGGGAGCTTGCTTGTGAAAGTTGGAATTCTAACCGGCGGGGGCGACTGCCCTGGCCTCAACCCCGCAATCCGGGGCGTGGTGTACCGTGGCATGGACTTTGGTTTCGAGTTTGTCGGAATCGAAGAGGGCTGGCGCGGACTCGTCAAGGGGATGTACCGTCCTCTGGGCCTGAGCGATGTGGAGGAGATTATCTACCAGGGGGGCACCATGCTGGGCTCCTCGCGCACGAATCCCTTCAAAAAGGGCGGGGAGAAAGATCTAGAAGCCGTTCTGGAGAATATCAAGGCCGCCAAGTTCGATGCGATAGTTGCTCTAGGCGGCGAGGACACGCTGGGTGTGGCGGCCAAGCTCTACTCGCAGTACGGTGTGCCCACGGTAGGCGTCCCCAAGACCATGGACAATGATCTCTCGGGCACGGACTTCACGTTTGGCTTCGACACCGCCGCTTCTGTGGGTTTAGACGCTATTGATCGCCTGCGGGACACGGCGCGCTCGCACCGACGCGTGATGGTGCTCGAAGTGATGGGCCGCCACGCGGGCTGGGTGGCTTGGTACGTCGGTGTGGCGGGCGGTGCGGACTGGGTGACCCTTCCTGAGGAGCCGCTTGATGTGGACGCCATGATCGCGCACCTCAGCGCTGTTCGGGCGCGTGGCAAGAAGTACGGCCTCGTTGTCTGCTCGGAGGGCACCGAGCTTCCCGCGCTGCTCGGTGCGGAAAAGGCAGTGGACGACTTTGGGCACGTCAAGCTCTCGGACCGTAGTGTCGGGGAGTTTGTCGCCAGCACGATCACCGAAAAAACGGGCTGGGAGAGCCGCCATGCCGTCGTGGGCCATGTGCATCGCGGTGGATCGCCCACCCTCTTTGACCGCGTGCTAGGCATGCGTGTTGGGATGAAGGCCGCTGAGCTCGTCCAGCAGAAACAGTTCGGTCAGATGGCCGCGCTAGTGGGCACCGAGGTCAAGGGCGTGGATATCGTCGCCGCCACTTCCGTGCTCAAAATCGTCCCTCCGGAGCTTATTGAGCTGATGAAGACCACGTTTAAATAGAATCGCCCCCATGAACGGGGGCGTCTTATTGACGGCTTCGCCGACACAAAGGCTGCAAGCAGCCATAGAAATTCGGTATGGCCCGGAGGGCCTTTGTGTCCGAGGCACGAGGACAATAAGACGCCCCCGTCCATGGGGGCGAGAGATACGGAGCGACACGAATTTTATGCGCCCCTCTTGCCTCTCCACCGCCCTCCTCACCCTCCTGAGCCTTGCCATGCCTAAAGCCCACGCCCAAGCGCCTACCGTGCCCGCTCCCTTTGAGCTGACCCGCGTCTTAGACATTGAAAAGCGCCGGGCCGTTGAAGTTGCCCTCGCGCCCTCCGATGTCAGTTTAAGCTGTGATGTGCTGGTGGTTGGCGGCGGGCTCGGTGGTGTTGCAGCAGCCGAGGCGGCAGCGAGGCGCGGGTTCTCCGTGGTGATTGTCGAGCCTACCCGGATGCTCGGCGGTCAGCTCACCAGCCAGCTCGTGCCGGTTCCCGATGAGAATAGCCACATCGAAAAAGAGCCCGGGCCGTCCACCAAGACCTACCGTGCGCTCCGCCAAGCGGTTCGAGACCACTACAATGCCCAGCCGGGAGTCAAGCCCGGCGCGGGAAAGAACATCGGTGATTGTTGGGTCAGCCGCGTCTCAGGTCTGCCCGAAGTGTGGGAAAAGGCGATCCGTGACCGACTGACTCCCTACGAAAAATCTGGCGCGATTCGGCGCGTGCTAATGCGCCATCAGCTCCGCTCCGTGACCCAATATTCGGGCCAGCAGCGCATCAACTACGCCGATATCGCAAGCTTAGAGACAGGCAAGATCACACGCATTGGCTGTCGGTTTCTGCTCGATGCCACTGAGGACGGTGCGGCACTTGCCCTCGCGGGCTCCCCGTTTCGCATCGGCCAGGAGGCGTTTTCGGAGTTTGGGGAGTCGCTCGCGCCGGAAACAGCAAACCCAAGCTGGGTGCAGAGCTTCACGTACTGCTTTCTCATGAACTGGCAAGCCGCGCCCGGCCCGATCCCCGAAAAACCCGCCGAGTACGACTACTTTAAGAGCCTGGGCGAGTACACGCTAGACTACATCTACCGTGATAAAGCCGAGCCGTACTCCGTCACCTACAAAGTTCTTGAAAAAGCACAGGCAAATAATCGCAGCTATCTGCCGTTCTGGACGTATCGTCGCCTGATCGCCGCATCCAGCTTCACGGGCAAGCAGTCCCCTGTCGGTGATTTAGCGCTGATAAACTGGCGCGGCAATGACTTCCACGAGGAGAGCTACCTCGATAAGCCCGTGGACGAGCAAGTGCGGATTCTAGAGCGCGGTCTGAATTTTGCCAAGGGCTTTGCCTACTGGCTCCAGACCGAGTGCCCCCGCGACGACGACCCCACCAAGCTCGGCTACCCCGAAATGCAAGTTCCCGCCAAGAGTGGCTGGGCAATCCACCCCTACATCCGGGAGTCGCGCCGCCTGCAGGCCCGAACGATGCTGACTCAAAACCACTTACGTTCACCAGATCCCACCGCAAAGTGGGGCGAGATATTCCCCGACTCCGTGGGGGGTGCGCTCTATGCCATGGACATTCACCCCAGCAAGGGTGAGCCTCCCCTGCTCTCGGTGGCGCTTCCCTACCACCTGCCGCTTGGGGCGTTTCTCCCCGCATCCGGCCCGGTGAATATCCTGCCCGCCGCCAAGAACTTCGGTGCCAGTCGCCTCGCCCTCGCATCGGCGCGCATGCATCCCACGGAGTTTCTCGCCGGTGAGATCGCCGGATCGCTGGCCGCCTTCTGCCTCGAAAAAGACCTCCGCGACCCCAGCGCCGTCCACGACTCCCCCGCGCTTCTGGCCGAGTTCCAGACGCGCCTAAAAACCCAGGGGATACTACTGCGCTGGGACGAAATTTTATGATTGACCTTAGAAGTGACACGGTAACCCGTCCGACACCTGCGATGCGGGAGGCGATGGTACACGCCGTCGTCGGGGATGATGTGTGGGGCGATGATCCCACCGTGCTGGAGCTTCAAAACTCGCTGGCACGCTCCGCGGGCAAGGAGGCGGGGCTGTTTCTGCCCTCAGGAACCCAGAGCAATCTTGCCGCGCTGATGGCCCACTGTGAGCGCGGCGATGAGTACATCGTCGGCCAGCTTGCCCACACCTACAAGTACGAGGGTGGCGGTGCGGCGGTGCTGGGCTCAATTGTCCCGCAACCCCTTGAGAACGAAGACGATGGTTCGTTGCCGCTGGAGAAGATTTCGGCGGCGATCAAGCGTCATGGGCCGGGCCTGGGGGCACACTTTGCCCGCACGAAGTTACTGGCGCTGGAGAATACGTTCAACGGCCAGGTTGTTCCTAGAGACTATCTCAGAGCCGCAACGGAGCTGGCGCACCACCGAGGGCTCGCGACCCACCTAGACGGAGCGCGGGTCTTTAATGCCGTGGTGGCGCAGGGCATCACGCTCGCGGAGGCGTGCGACGGCTTTGACTCGGTCTCGATCTGTCTCTCGAAGGGGCTGGGCGCACCCGTCGGTTCGGTTCTGGTCGGCTCGCAGAAGCTCATTGAGCGCGCCTACCGCTGGCGAAAAGTGCTGGGCGGTGGAATGCGACAGTCGGGGATTCTGGCAGCGGCGGGGATCTACGCGCTGGAGCACCATATCGAGCGCCTCGCAGAAGATCACGCAAACGCCACGTTCTTAGCAACAGAGCTGACACAGATTCCACAAGTCACGGTTCTCGGACACGCAACCAACATGGTCTTCGCCCGCTTCCCCGAGGAAGATTGTGCGCCGCTACAAGCCGCACTCGCGGAGCGCGGAATGCTGGCTCTCATCACCCCCGAGTCACGCTTCGTCACCCATCTGGATGTAAACTCTGAGGGAATCGCTCTGTTCATCAACGCGATCAAGGAATATTTCGCATGAAAAGAATTCTCGTTCTCGCTCTGTTGCTCTCGGCAGCCACAGCGCACGCGGAGATTGGCTATAAAGTCCAGCCGCAGCCCGACACCAAGCAGCTCGCGATCACGGTCACGATTCCAACAAACGCCGCCGAGACCCTGGTGCAGGCTCCGCGCTGGATGCCGGGGTTCTACATGCTCCAAAACTACGGGGCACGCCTCAAGGACTTCTCGGCGACGGGCGCGGGCGACAAGCCCGTGGAGCTCTCCGTAGTGGACGATCACACCTGGAAGATCAACAGTGCGGGAGCTAAGCAAGTCACGCTGCGCTACACTGCGCCGCTGGAATTTCAAAACGGCGTCGGGCACTACAGCGGAATCGCGGCCTATATCTACGTGGTCGGGCGTACGCAGGAGCGCTGCAAGCTCACACTGGATACCCCCAAGGACTGGAAAGTGGCCGTGGGTCTGGATGGCAGTGGTCCGGACTACAACGCCGACTCCTACGATACCCTCGCCGACAACCCCGTCACGCTTGGGAGCTACTACGAGGAGACCTACCAGACCGCAGGCAAGCTGCATGTGATTGCCCTGCGCGGCACGGGGGCGGATCAGATTGACAAGAAGCTCCTGCGTGAGACGTGTGAGACGGTCTCCAAAATAGAAACCGAGTTCATGGACGGCGCCCCCTACGGCAAGTATGTCTGGCACTTCAGCGTGCGCTCCGGCGGTGCGGGCGGCTCTGGCCTGGAGCACCTAAGCAGCACCGAGATCAGCCTGGGCTCCGGGTTCTCCAGGCGCACCGCAGGCCTACTCGCCCACGAATTCTTTCACCTCTGGAATGTCAAGCGTATCCGCAGTCAGTCGCTTGGCCCCTTTGACTACACACAGCTCCCCAAGACCGGGGCACTCTGGTGGCTAGAGGGCACCACGGACTACTTCGCCATCACGCTCCTGGGGCGCTTCGGCTGGACGAGTGAGCAGGATCTCTATGCCGATATCGCGGGCAACGTCCGCCGCCAGCGCCGCTCTGAGGCGCGCCTCACAGTCTCGCCGCACGACTCCAGCTCTCGCGTGGGTGAGGCCAATAACGGACGCGGCAATAGCAGCGGCTTTGGGCTGAGCTACTACGACGAGGGCTTTGTGGTTGGTCTCTGCCTCGACTTGGAGCTACTTGCTCAGACCAATGGCAAGCGCAGTCTTGATGATGTGGAGCTTGCGCTCTGGAAAAAATGCCGCAACAACCAGCCCGGTTTTGCCGAGGACGAGATCCGCAAGCAGCTCATTGTGGCGGGGGGAGACACTTTCGGCCCGCTCTATGACAAGCTCGTTCTTACACCAGGCGAGCTACCCGTTGAGAAAGCCCTCGCTCATGTTGGTTTAGAGCTCACCGACAAGGGTGAGATTCGCTCGGTCGCAATGCCCACAGAAGAGCAGCAGCGGCTCCGCAAGCGCTGGCTCGCCAAAAAACGCTAAATGACCCGCCATCCCCTGCCCTGACGTGTCCATCATCTCTTCTTAATATTGATTGCCTCTTAAGGGGCGAAAATAAGGGCAATGATAAGAAAAATAGAAACAACACGAAATGCGTTCGTGCTACTCCTACTGACAGGAAGCCTACTGGCGGGGTGCCAGTCACTCACGGCGCCAAAAGTGAGCCTGCGAATTGTGGCGGGCAGCGAGAACAAGAGCCTGGAGCCACTGGTGCAGCGCTTCGCAAAAGAGAATAATCTCACCGTCACTTTCGAGTACAAAGGCTCCGTTGAGATCATGCGCCAGCTCGAAGGCGGGGGGGCTGCCGATGCGGTCTGGCCCGCGCAGTCGCTCTGGACGAGCATGGGCGATGCACAGCGGCGTGTGAAAGATGCGCAGAGCATCTACTGGTCGCCCGTGGGGCTGGCACTGAAAGAGAGTGTGGCCCAAAAGCTAGGCTGGACGGATAAAAAGAGTGTCACGACGGAGACAATTCGCGAGGCGGCCCAGGCGGGCCGCCTTCGTTTTTTAATGACCTCCGCCACTCAGAGCAACAGCGGTGCCGCGGCCTATCTCGCCTTTCTCTCCGCGTTTGCCGGAAAGCCGCAGGTGCTCACGGAGAGCGACTTGCAAAAGCCGGACGTTCAGCGCGGCGTGGCATCGCTTCTAGCGCAAGTCAATCGGTCGGCGGGAAGCTCAGGCTGGCTAACGGAGCTCTTTCTCAGCCGCTACGACGACTACGATGCGATGATTAACTACGAGGTCATGGCGACGGAGGCCAACGCAAAGCTTGCCACGCAAGGCCGTGAGAAACTCAGAGTGGTCTATCCGTCCGATGGCGTTGCGATCGCCGATGCACCGCTGGGCTATGTCGAGCACGGGCAGGGTGCAGAAAAGCGTCAGGCATTTGCGAAGCTCCAGAGCTGGCTTCTCTCGCCCGCGATTCAGCGCGAGATTGCGGCCACCGGGCGGCGCACGGGGCCCATCGGCGACGCGTTTCCCAATCAGCTCCGCCTGCCATGCGCGGAAGTCGTGCGACAAGCCCTAGATCTCTATCAGACCAGCCTGCGCAAGCCCTCGCTCACGGTCTATTGCCTGGATGTCTCCGGCAGCATGCGCGGCGAGCGGCTGGAGCAGCTCAAGAGTGCGATGCGGGGCTTGCTCGATCAGAATTTAGCACGCCGTAGCCTGCTGCAAACATCGGCGAGAGATATTACCGTAGTGATTCCTTTTAGCAGCACACCGGAAGCACTCTGGCAGGTGCGTGGCAATGATCCAGCAGCACTGTCAGCACTGAGCGCGAAGATTCAGGCGCTGGGGGCCTCGGGCGGCACCGACATCTACAGCCCTGTGGTGCAAGCACTCCGTCGGGTTCGCCAGCAGCCGAGCTACGAGGACTACTTCCCCGCCGTGATCCTACTCACCGACGGCGAGTCTAACACGGGGGCAAGCCTGAGCGAGGTGCTGAGCGAGAAACTCGACATACCCGTCTTTGCGATACGATTCGGCGAGGCATCATCAGGTCAACTGGAGACACTGACAAAGGCGACGTCGGGCCGGACGTTTGAGGGGCGCAGCGATCTGAGCGCGGCATTCCGGGAAGCGAAGGGCTACAATGGCTGACTTCAAGGCGGGCCTTTCCGCCACGCTGATCTTTATTGTCTTGCTGCTCGCCGCCGAGCAGCCGCTCTTCGTGAGCGCGGCACTGGCAGGCAGCGCCTATCTCGG
>NZ_JAYUPA010001017.1:0-2641 GCF_043760365.1 Armatimonas sp. | reverse complement strand
GCGTAGACCATCTGAGAGCTGCGCCAGGTGCTGACAGGCCACCAAGAGGCGCAGGTTGCGCGAGCGAGCGATGGCGAGAATCTCACAGACAGCGGAACCGATGAACTTTTCCGATACGCCCATCTCATCCATGGCAAGGCAAACCGGCACAGGCCCTTCAGTCTCCATCGCAGTGCGATACAGCCCCCAGGCAAGTAGTCCCCCTAGAAGCTGTGCCGCTGTATCGCCCAGCTCTACCCGATCCAGGTGTACCAGAATGAGTCGTTGCTCCTTCCAGAGCGAGGCCAAGTCCATTGTGTTGCGTTTGGCGCAGAGTAGGGAGAGAAGGAAGTCCGTGCGCAGAAATGGGCGCAGCTTGTTCATCACCGGCCCTATTGCACTAGCCTTCTCCGAGGTACTCCAGTTAAAAAACTCCCCCATCGTAAAGTACTCATGGGCTTCGGCAAATGACTTTCGCTCGGGTGGCTCTATTGGGGTAGACAGGATAGAGGCACGGTAGTCCGGGTGCGTCAGGAACCGGGTAAGCTCGTAAAGTGAAAGCCCATGACTAGAGAGGATGATCAGCGCATTAGAGAGCACGTCCTCCATGCGCGGCCCCCAGCTCGGGTTGTTCTGGTGCAGGATGGAGATGAAGTCAGCAGCGATGCGTGATGGCCTACTTCCGGCTGCCTTGTAGTCCAGTGGATTCCAGCCGGGCACCCCCACTTCATCGCTGCTGCCGGGCACAAGAAGCGTTACCTGCTCGGGTTTGATGCCCGCCTCTCTTGCCATCACCAGAAGATGCAGGAGCGTTTCTTTCTTGGGGTCTAACATAACTACGGAGGCACCGGCCCGTATCTGCTCCACGAGCATATGAAGCGCCAGCCTGGTTTTTCCGCTTCCACTTGCGCCGCAGACCACGCTGTGGCGCTGGAGCTGCTCCTCACTCGCTGCCACGGGACGCACGATGGCCCCGTGCTCTGCCTGCTTGCTCTGAAGTGGCATCGGCAAGCCAAGGTGCTCACAGGCATAGGCTCGTAACCAGGGACGGTCTAGGTGCTGCATGAGTTCGGAGTCGTCGCAGAGAATGCGAAACGCTCCCGCTTCCTGATGGTGTTCCTCCAGCCTGTTTCCCAGTTTAATCATGTAATAACCGCCTTTACGATGCTGATTTTTGATACCTTTTTGGGGCTAAAATACCGAACAAAAACCGATAAAAAACGCCATGGCGCGTTATGTAGTGAGACCGTTTTTTAGGTAGTGAGATCGGTTTTTAATTCATGAAGTGCATAGGTAGCGCTAGGTGATTCATGTTGCCGCTAGGATCACCGCGCCGCCGTCTGGTAAGACGGTTAATGATGACGAGGACGAGGAGGAGCTTTTGGAGAGGGAACCGAAACAAAGGCAACGAAGAGAAAGAGAAAGACAGTTACAGAGAAAACTGTCCTGGATTGCCGGGTTTTCCCCTCTAGGCAGCTACCTTATCGGGTGTCCTGTTAACAGGACACCCGATAAGACAGTCAATAACCCACCCTACAGGACACTTACCACCCACCTCACGCGCCCACTTTGCGAAGCTCGAAGACCCGCCGCTCGACCTCTTGCGCGGCGTACTGGGGAAGGCGCTCGTAGAGCTGCGTTCGGTACTGCTGCCACTCCGCCTCGGCCCCTTCGCCCTTGCCGATGCTCATCACCGCTCGCAGAGCCAGAGCCTCAATCTGCTCATCGGTGATGTGCAAAGACACCGGTGGCTCGCTCGAACCGTAGACGGCTCCAGACGCGGAGCCTGCGGAGGATAAACCCGGAAGTAGAATCCCGCTATGTTGCATGTCTGTTTGGAGGCGTTGCCAGAGCACCTGGCTGTGCTCCATGCGTCCCACTTCAACCTGGCGATCTCCCGACTGAACCGTAGATTTAAGCCGTATCTGAGCCTCAGCCGTTATGCGCTGCTGCTCCAGAATCTCCTGGCGAGCTTTCATCTTTCGGATAGCCGGGTCTTTGATCTTCTCCTCTAGCCAGGCTTCCCAGCGTAAGCGCCACATCCCAAAGAGCCCCTGATGCCGAACCAGCTCCATCTCGTCATCGATACGCATCAGCCCCACCTCCAGGTCGCTGCCCTTATCGCGCTTAAAAGCACGCAGGGAGGGCCTCAGAGAAGGCAGATGCTCCTCAAATTCCTCTGTCTCAAACTTCTCACTTGTCCCGACCTTGCCATTAAGTCCCATATCGATTCCCCTTAAAATGCCCATCTTGGGCAATAAGTAGTGTTAGTGATTTCGCCAAGCAGCTCCCCCGAAACCGCCTCAGTGGAACTGTTACAAGAATGATACGGAGCTATAGTTGTGCCATCGTGTGCTCAAGGCCGCTATTTTGGTACGTTCCTTTCAAGTCCAAAAAATATAGGATAAAAGGTACAGACGTGAACACAATGAGGGGTAAGACGTGAGCGCAGTACATCCCTGGTTTATCCGGATGCTGGGTAGGCTAGAAATACAGCAGGGGCAAGCACGACCAAAGACGCTTCGAAATGGGCGCGATGCCTGCCTGCTGGCCTTCCTCGCCTTTCACCGGGAAAGAGAGCACTCACGTGAGCAGCTCGCCGAGTTGTTTTGGGGCGAGCAACAGGATGCCGCCGCCCTGCTTCGAGGCTCGCTCACCCGTC
>NZ_JAYUPA010001016.1:0-2643 GCF_043760365.1 Armatimonas sp. | reverse complement strand
AGAAGCGCGGCTACACCACCAGCGATGCGATTTTCTTGCAGGCCGATGTGCCGACGGGCGGCAAGCCTATCCCCAACGCCAACGGCACCGCGCCGGGGCTGTGGGTGGAGAAAAATGGCAAGATCGTGGTCGCGCTTCCCGGACCGCCCAATGAGTTCGTCCCGATGGTGGACACCGAACTTTTCCCCCGCTTGCGGGGGCTAGGGGGTGGGCTGGGCGCGAGTGTGATTCGCTCGCGGACACTGCGGATTGTCGGGATGGGTGAGTCCGTGGCCGAGGCGAAAACGAAAGACCTGATGGCAGCCGCGAACCCGAGTGTTGCGCCCTACGCCAAGCCCGCCGAGGTGCATCTGCGCGTGACGGCAAAGGCCGCGAGTGCCGACGAGGCCGAGGCACTGATCGCACCTGTCGCTGATGAGATCAAAGCGCGGCTCGGGGCGTTTGTCTATGGCGAGGACGACCAGACACTGGAAGAAGTGGTCGTGCGGCTTTTGGAGGCGCAGGGCAAGACCGTCGCCACCGCCGAGAGCTGCACGGGCGGCTGGCTGGCGCAGCGCATCACGGCGATTTCGGGCTCGTCGAGCGTCTTTCACACGGGCGTTGTGACCTATGCCAACGAGACCAAGATCGGGCTCTTGCACATTCCCCGTGCGCTACTCGGAGCCGTGGGAGCCGTCTCCCCTGAAGTGGCCCGCGCCATGGCCGAGGGCGTGCGGGAGCTGGCGCAGGCGGACTTTGGCATTGGCATCACCGGAATCGCCGGGCCGGGCGGCGGCAGCGACGACAAACCCGTTGGGCTGGTGTATATCGCACTTGCCGGGCCAAACGGCACGCAGCTCACTAAAAGCATCTTTCCCGGCCAGCGTGCCGACGTAAGATTTCGCGCCACTCAGACCGCGCTCGATATGCTCCGGCGCACGCTGATCGGATAAAATGGCCGCATGAGCGCTACTTTAGAAAAATCTGTTCGTGAGTCTCGTCCCCTTCTACGCTGGAGTGTTGAGGAGTACGAGCGCCTCGTTGCGCTGGGAGGTTTCTCCCCCGAGAAGCGAGTCGAACTCATCGAAGGAGAGATTGTCGAAATCATGTCCCAAAAACCACGTCATGCTGGCACCATTGAACTTGCCGAGGAAGCCCTCCGTGCCATTTCGCCAAGTGGTTTTCGCGTTCGGATTCAGCTTCCTTTGAAGTTTACGACCAGTGTTCCCGAGCCAGACATCGCTGTCGTGCAAGGTGAGCGACGCTCATTTATAAATTCTCATCCGACAACTGCTGCTCTGGTGATTGAAGTCTCCGACACCACGCTGGAGTACGACCAGACCATCAAAGCTGCGATCTACGCGTCGGCAGGAATAGAAGACTACTGGATCGTCAATATTAACGAGCGCACGGTAGAAATCCGCCGCCAGCCCGGCCCCAGCGGGTACCGCAGCCTGCAAACCTACTCGGAAGTGGACACCGTCGCGCCGCTTTTCAACCCCACCGCCAGCATCGTCGTCGCTGACCTGCTGCCCTGATGCTTCTGCCGCGCCGCCTGAGCTACGACGAAACTTGTCAGGAGCTTCTGGCAGATGGCTTTCTCGAAGAAATCCTGCCGTTGCCCTCGCAAATGCCACGTCACGACGACGAGCTTCTGGGATTCAGCCTCTTCAAAGGCGGCCTGGAAGAGTGTGAGCTCGCCAATTTCTCTCTTCCCCGAACGTTCTTTTGTCGAAGTTTTCTGGAGCGCTGCAATTTCTCCAACACCGACTGGAGCGAGTCGCGGATGTGTTGGAACGACTTTGACGACGTGGACTTTAGCACCGCTGACTTAATTGCCTGTGACCTGCGCGCCTCACGCTTCAGATCGGTTCGTTTTTGTGATGCAAACCTCTCCCTTTCCGACCTGCGCCGCTCCTTCTTTGAGGGCTGCGACTTCACAGGAGCAGCACTGCAAGGCACAAGATTCACCTATTCCCAGGCAGCAGAACTGTTGCTTACCGATGAGCAACGCCAGCAGGTGCGCTGGTACCGAACTCCGGGAAGCGCCCCCCCTGGTGGCTAGCACTGCCTTGACCCTCTTCCCAACGAGGAACGAGTGTTGGGGGAAGAGGGTCACCGTCTCAGCGGCGGGGAGATGGCCCGAAGGGGCGCGGGGAGATGGCTGAAAATTCTTTTTCCGGATTCCCTATTTCTCCGTGAGTTTGTCAAAAGATAGGGTATAGTAAAACAGAAGTTTGCCATGCGGTTATTTCTTGCCATTGAACTCGAACCAGAACTTGCGGATGCGCTTAGTGCGCTTCAGCGGCGCTTGCAGGAGCGTGCACCCGATGCAAAGATTCGCTGGGTGGAGCCGGAGAACTTCCATCTCACGGTGCAGTTTCTGGGCGAGATCGCGGAGTCGTCGCTGCCCGGCGTCATTGAGGCGTGTGATTTTCTCGTTCCGCCGCGCATAGATTTCCGGATCGGCGTGGGCGGGGCGAGTTACTTCCCAAAGAAAGGGCCGCTCAAGACCCTCTGGGTGGGCTTGAGCGAGGGGGCCGAGGAGTGGAAGCTGCTGGTCGAGGCCGTGGAGCCGTGGATGGAGCCGCTGGGAGCGCCCAAGCACGGCGGGCTGGTGCCGCACATTACGTTAGGCCGGGTGAAAGAGGAGAGCGAGGCGCT
>NZ_JAYUPA010001015.1:0-7457 GCF_043760365.1 Armatimonas sp. | reverse complement strand
ATCAGAGCCACAAAGAGCAGAAGGATTGCGTATTTCATAGTTCCTGTATCGGTAAAAAACCTCCCCAGGTTTATACTTGACAGCAGTGTTGAGCTAGTTGTACACTCTGCTTGGCCGACTACAAGTCCGTGGTCGGCTACAAGTCCGTGGTCGGCTACAAGTCCTGTGTAATGGAGGTTGATTAAAATGCGGTTCAATACACTTGCTGTCGTACCAATTATTTGCTACGCCTTATTTCCTCAGACAGTTCAAGCTCAAGCATCTCAAGATTCGGGTTGGCTCTTTGGCTCATTAATAATACTGGATACTTCTCCCCCCGACCCAACCCCGTTATGTATAGACGCAAACCCATTTTGTATGCCGGGTGGTTCTGTTAGTATTACCAGCACAGGCCCGGTTATTTTACCCCCTCCAGTTTCCATACCCAATGGCATGGAAACTGGAGCAGTGAACGCAAGTTTAATGGCTTCATATGCAAACCCATTCTCAATAATTTATGCTAGCACAGAAAGATCGGGAACTCTTAGCCAGAGATGTACCTATTCCGAGGATAATATTCCTCCCAAAACAATAAAATCTACAGAAGGTTTTGTCTGGCAAAAATCCAGTGTATCTCCAGGATATGCGAGTGTATCCTTTGGTGGATTTTCGCCTGCTGCCAACGAGGGGTTGATCATGACGGGGTATGAATTTCATCCCTATTTTACAGCTATCTATGTTAGCAGCTATGCACTCCACTATTCGTCAACCTTCACACTTACCGGGGCGATATCAGCATTGTCCGCTGCATATGGAGTGGGTACGAGTCTTATCACGCCACAAGCAGAAGCAATTAGAGGATGGTCATGTATAGAGGGCGACATCCTTTCTAACGGAACAGGCGGAATGTAATTTAAAAATGTGCCGCTTTTTCTATAGTTTTAAGATTGGAAAAGCGGCACTGTAAATTTTAAACCCATGATAAAAGACCTTGAAAATTTCTGTGAGTTGTCAAACCTTACACTTATAGTGGAAGGATTTCCGTATAGAAACGGCTTATCGAAAGAAGCATACCTGCGACTTCAGTCCTCAATTCTTCCTCTTTCAGAAAAAATTAAACGTATAGCAGACTCTATCGATTACAAAGCAACCAGAGTTTCGGACGGATATGTCTTAACTAAACTCTATTCTCATGCAGATGACCTTCCTATACTCACGGAAGCCGAGATAAAAATAACTATTGAACATATTCAGTCGACTTGTCAGAAATATAGTCTGGGCAATGAAATCGTCAATCGCATGACATCTGATATATGAGCGCTACAGACTTTTTACAAAGCACTCTCCCCCACTCAGAAAAATGCCATCGCCAGCACAGGACTCTTTTTTCAGGCGCTTCCACAGGAGCAACAAACTTTAATGGAGCGCCTTTTATTGGATAGCTACTTCAATGCCATACTCTCTGGGTGTTTTCAGGCTAAAGGTATTCTCGAAGAAACGCAGATATCGCAAGTTCGTGCTCAGAGCAACCAGGTTATCAGTTCGTTTCCCAGGTTTCCTCAAAAACGGCCACACGGGCGCTGTTCCCCCGTGTCATGGTTCCTAAAGAATTTCAGCAGCCCGTTTCACCAGAATGGCCCAAGGGCTATACCGAAGCTCCCACTCTGGAGGAGTATCTCAAAAAGAGCAAAAGGAAAATTCAGGTAGATGCGACGCTTCGGGAAAAGCCTTTGTTGGTTCTTGGGAAAGAGTGCGACGATAACCGATTTTTGGCGATGCTAGCTTCGTTCTGTCCGCACCGCGCGACTCGCTCGGTTGATGGCCTGACGGTCACGGCGAAAAGCCTTCCGCGCACTGTGGATTTTCAACAGATCGTCGCCTCACTACTCCCGGAGACCCTACGCCGCTATCTCTTCGTTGCAGCTCTCCCTGACAAAGCGGGGGTACTTCCCCCACAGCGTACCTGGGTTTTCCCACCCGCTTGCAGTGCGGTGGTAGAGAAAGAGATATTGAAGGACATTGACAAGCGCACGATTCCCTTTCGTGAGCTGAGCGCCTTTCAACGTCGCTGCATAATGCTAAGGCTTCTCAATCCAATTATCTCGGCACTAGTTCAGCGTGGGGGAGCGGTGCCAAGCTATATCTCCCAGATGAGCCAGCTTCTAATCAAGACCCGGATCTACTCCGCACAAGGGCGTTCGTGGCTGCAAATTACCTTTGCTGTCCCCGAAGGCCCCTTCGGTGCTCCGCGTGTTCGACTGACGATGGCGCAGATTCCGCTTCCCGAGTAGCCGTTCCTATTTCCTGAAGCGTGTCGCCAGGGCCGACTCGGTGGCACGGCGGGCGATGCGCGTGACACGCAGGCCCTCCCGTGCCGACGGTAGCGAACCTAGCTTGCCCGTATAGAGCGCATCGCGCCAGGCGGCGTACATCCCGTGGAAGTCTTTCTCGCTCCCGCCCGGCAACTGAAGCGTGCCCTGGGAGTTGCGCACCTCGAAGAACCAGCCGTCGCGAACGTAGCGAATCAGGCCGTCGGTGCCGATCAGCTCGTAGGTAAAAAGGTCCACGGGGTTCTGCGCGGTGTGGGCGTAGGAGTAGCTGATCTCAACACACGTGTGGCAGTTGCTCGCGTGGTCCATGTGCAGCCACATGTGCCCGGGCGCATCGTGTTCCTCCACCCACGCGGCGGCGGCCTGCTGACGAATAATCTCCGAGCCGGTCCACCAGAGCGCCAGATCAATCTGGTGCACGCCACAGTCCACCATCGGGCCGCCCTCCTCAAAGCGCCCGATACGCCGCGACGACTCGAAACGGTTCCCGTGCTCGTCGCGTTCCCACTTGCCATGCAGGTTCCAGAGATAGATCAGGCGCATCGAGCGTACTTCGCCGATCCAGCGCTCGTCTACCATTTGTTTGATCTTCTGCGCCACGGGGCTAAACCGATAACAGAGCGCGGTGGCAAAGAGAATCCCGGCCCCCTCGGCGATCCCGATCATCTGCTCGATCTCGCTCTCGGTCATGGCGAGAGGCTTCTCGCACAGTACATGAAGCCCATGCTGGGCCGCGCCGCGCAGGTTCTCCAGATGAAACGGGGCGGGCGACGTGATGGAGACGGCATCGAGCCCCGAGCGCCAGAATGCGTCAATGTCTGTATAAGCCTGCGCCTCCGGGTAGCGTGCTGCTAGCCGTGCGAGCGCCTCGGCGTTCGGATCGTAGAGAGCAGCGAGGGCAAGGCCGTCGGTCTGGGCGATGGCATGCGAGTGGCCGTAGTCGGCGACGACTCCGCAGCCTAGAATTCCAATTCGTTTCATATTTTCAGCTCACGGCGTGGCGGGCAAGTAAGGCATCAATCAATCCCCCCGACCAGTTCTCGCGCTCGTCTTCGTCGCGGAACTCAAAGCGAATTCCTGCACGACCATCATTGTCTTTCCACATCACATCACAGAGCACGAGGACGGCCTGTGTGGAGGGCGCTTTCAGGCGCGCGGGTGTGGGGCCATCGGCAAACGGCAGGAGGCTATTCAGACGCGCCCCCCCCACGCCCATGTCTAAAACATCGGCGTCGTGCCAGTCCGCACTATCGTGCAGCTCCAAAGTGACCCCCTCAGGGAGCGGCCAGCGACGGAACTCACGGCGGCGTGCACCCTGCTGGTCGGACTTGGGGCGGCGAAACGGCTCCGTGGTGCGTAAGCGGTCCAAAAGGGCCATGGCCTCGTCTTGGCGGCGCAGGATGGCCTCCACATCATCGGGAATCTCTATCTCTTCGTCATCAAATTGCATGGTTGTATTATCGTCTTTAACGAGAGCCTTCTTCACCATCAGAATCGAGCATATCCACATAGATTCCCGGCTCAGAGCCCTCAATCACGGTCGCGCCGCAACATTTCTCATAAAATGCCACGGGGCCAGCCCCCGCAATGATACCGTACCCGTAGCCCATTTCCTTGAGCCCGTGGAGCGCGGAGAGCAAGAGGGCCGCACCAATTCCGCGTCCACGAAAGGTCGGTTCCACACCCGTCGGGCCAAAAAAGCCACGCATCGTGGCGTCTACACAGGCAAACCCAATCACTTTTTGTTCGGAAATCGCGATCCAGCAGGTAATGGGTTGTCGCGCGAATCCGGCTTCGGTCTCATCAGCCCAGCTCTCGGAAAAAGTCTGGGCGATAAAGCGGCGCGTGCGCGAGAGATCAAAAGGGAAAGCACGGCGCACGACGATCCCCTCAGCACGCAGCCGTGTGAGTTCGTCTTCGACGGCGGCTAGTTTATAGAGCGGCACAAGTAGATCAGGCATGATGCAGCTCCAGTTCTTCCCAGCTCTCGACACTCAGTAAGTGATCCAGAATCACTTCAAGCGCTTCCGGGTCAGTGATTGCTTCAAGCCCAGCGACGATCTCTGCCGTTGGCACACCAAAGCGGCGCGCCCCAATGTGCAGGATAAAGCGGCGCGCTTCCTCGGCACGCCCTCCGGTTCGTCCTTCCGCAAGTCCTTTAGCAATGCCTTGGGCGAGCCCGGCGGCCATAGCTTCCTGCTGCATGGCCTGGTAGGTAGACGATAGTTCCAGCACGTTTCGGCTCATAAGTTTCTCCACAAGGATTTTATCAAACTTTATACCCATCAGAATGAAGGTTGCCGTACGAAGCAGCTCGTCGTCGGGGCCGCGCATCACATGTCGTCCCTTGAGGTTTGCATGTCCGGCGAAGGAGCGCAGCAGAACGGCCACGTAGTAGATGGGCATCTTCAGGCGGTTCTTTTAGGGTGGGCTTGCCTCCACGATAACCAGGCGATCTGCCGCCGTGGAGACAGTAGAGAGATCGGTCTCCGTGATGCGGGTCGGGCCAACGGGCAGTCCGAGAAGGTGGAGCCAGTCCGTGGGGTTCAGCTCCACCAGAAACTTTGTGGTGGCATCAAATGGTTTAGACATCTTTGCCTCTTAGCTTCATGGGGCTGTCGCCAGAAGCTCGTCGGTGTCGTCGAGCACTTCGATGCAGCCATTGCGGTACTGCTTGATGCGCTCCCAGACGGCTTTGGTCTGCGTGTCGCGCGCCTTGCGAGCAAGGGTAGTGTCGGCGATGGTCTGGCGCGTCTTATCGTAGGCGGCGCGCTGGGCAGTAAGATCGGCCCGGAAGTTTGCGAGCGTGTAGCCTTTCCCGAGGGTGAGAGGGGGCGTGAACCCGGCAAGTGTCGCAGAGTTGATGCGTGCCCAGAGATCTGCCATGTCATCGAAGGCTTTAAGAAACGTCGCTTCTGACCCGGTGGCGAAGGGCTGGGTGGGTAGCTCGGTGGCAAAGGCGGAGTCCCCCAGCTTGTTTTGCACGGCGGCTCGGAACTGCTTCAGGCGTGCCTTTAGCGGGGCTTTGCCCGCGTCGCGCTCCGCCAGAGCGATCCCGTAGGCATTCTCGATAGCGGGCATCTGCGCGAGGCGCTGCTCCAGAGCCGTAATGTCGGTGCTGAAGCCTGCCAAATTGTAGCCTTGGCGCAAGGTAAGCGGCATGGTTCCCAGGGTAGCGTTGACCTTGCCCCAGTGAATGGCGCAGGATTTGGCGAGGTTGAGAATCTCGGAAGGAATGAGAGTGGGCATCGTTGAGAGTCCTTTTGTTGTGTTAAAGAAATTGCAGGTGCTGTTGCTCAGATTACAGCTTCTGTTGCCTTTTCTGTTGGCATGACTTTGTCACTTGCAGGGTTTGTTGCATTAGATACTAGCTGCGCTGCTCAAGTTGCAGGTACTTTTACTTTGTCTGCTGGTACTGTCGAGCTGCTTGCTGCATCTCTTCAGCACGTGCTTGCGCTGTCTGCTGGACAGACTCCGCTAAATCACGAAATGTCACTGTCGGGCTGATGCAAGTGTCGGGTAGTGCTTTGACGTAGCGCTGGCAAAGAGCAATAGTAAAGAAACCAACCAGGCAGCCTACGGGCAGTCCGATAGCCCAGCGGGAGTCGCTGGTAATGACGGCTATTAGTAGACAGACAATGCTACCAGCAAAGGGAAGTAGCAACCACAGTGGTCTGTGGTCATAGACCCGTTGGGTGATGCTCCAAACATAGTCATTGTCATGGTCACACATCCGACCAAAGGCACGGTAAATTCGTGGAAGGTCTTCGTTGGAGAGGACGGAAGCCAAGAGAGTTTCTGGATCGGTTGGCGCATCAAGCTCCTTGAGAACTCTCTCCAGAGCGTTCTCCTCAAGGCCGTAGGTGGAGGCTTTCGCCCACTCAAGCCGGTAAATTTCGGGAGCAGAGTCTGGCTCAAGCCGGCGGGATTTGTGTGACCAATACTCGATACCTAGAACCCCGCCAGAGTCGTATTCGCGACCTTCGTCCCAACAGGTCTGGACAATCGTGCGAACAACATCATCGGAGAGTGGCGGCGGAGGCATGAGAAGATTATAGCGTAACGGGCATTGAAAATCCGCGACTCAACCCGAGACAAGGCGAGGCAGGAATTTGCCCTGGTTGCGGTGAATTGCTCTGACGTGCTATTATCACGACGAATCCCCCCGGTGACGGGGGAGGTGGTACGAAGGAACTCCTCGATGATGACTCTTGCGCGCTTGGTTCGTCAGGCTGGCCTCTTGCTGACGGCGCTCGTCGCAGTCTCTTCGTCGGTCAGGGCTGCGGTAGACCCCGCTCTGGCGGACAAATACAAGGCACTGGCGGCGACTGTGGACAACACGGCGCTGGCACGGACCATTCGTGAGCTCTCTACGAACGGCTCGCGGGTCGTGGGCTATCCCGGTGAGCGCCGTGCGGCGGACTATGTCGAGAAGGAGTTCCGGAATCTCTTTGGAGATACCAATGTCAAGGCGGAGAGCTTTACTGCCACGGTTCCCATGGACAAAGGGGCGCGCCTAGATGCCAATGGGAAGACCTACCCTCTCTACTGCATCTGGCCCAACCTCGTGCGCACCAGTCAGCTCCCGCCCGAAGGTCTGGTCGGCCCCCTGATCTACGCCAGCAACGGTTTGCTTGGTGCCTTCAATGGTAAAGACGTCGAGGGATCGATTGTTCTTGTGGATTTCAACTCCGGCACGGACTGGCTCAACGCCCCTCGACTAGGGGCAAAAGCCGTGATCTTCATCGAACCCGACAGAACAATGCGCGGCGAGGCCGAGGCCAAGTTCGTCTCGATTCCCCTCTCGATTCCACGATTTTTCATTAAGAAAAGCGATGCCGCCGCACTCCAGGCGCTCGCCCTCTCTCGTAAGAGCTTGCAGGCCACGCTCCATGCGGACATGAAATGGGAGCAGGTTCAGGCAAAGAACTTTCTGGGAATTCTGCCCGGCCAGAGTAAAGACCCCAAGATCGCCAAGCAGATTATTGTCGTGCAGAGCTTCTACGATGCCATGTCGGTGGTGCCCGCACTGGCTCCCGGCGCGGAGCAAGCGGGCGGGATGGCGGGCCTCCTTCAGACAGCCCGGACATTTAAGAAACGAGGCAACGAGCGCACTATTTGGTTTCTAGCGACTTCCGGGCACTGCCT
>NZ_JAYUPA010001014.1:0-7459 GCF_043760365.1 Armatimonas sp. | reverse complement strand
GCAGTGCCTACTTTGTCGCGCTCCAAAACGCCCGCCAGGAACAGGACTTCTTGCTGGCGCTCGCGAGTAGTCTTCAGATTCGCCTCCCCTCCGGCCCTGATGCCGACCCACTGGAGACGATCTGCTATCTGCTAAGCCAGAGGTCACGGCCCGTGCTGATTCTAGACAACATGGAGCAGCTCCTGGAAACTGATGCGATCACCTGTCTGGGCCGTCTGCTTCAGCGCGTCCCCTTGCTCTGTTGCCTCGCCACCTCACAAACGCGGCTTTCCATCCCCGGTGAGCGTCTCTTTCCCGTCTCTCCTCTTCCCGTTCCGTCTCCCGAAGCCATCCTCACGGGCATCAAAAATCCCGTTGCCTTCGAAGCCGCCTGGCCCAGTGTTGCTCTATTTGTAGACCGCGCACGTGAGAGCATGCCCGATTTCCACCTCCATACCCGCAATCTGAAGGCCGTGGGCAATATCGCGCGTCTCCTGGAGGGGCTTCCCCTGGCACTCCTGCTGGCCGCAGCCCGTGTGCAGGTAATGCCGCCCACTAAGATTCTAGAGGGAGTGGAGGAGCGCTTCCGTCTTCTCTCCACCAACCGGCGCAGCGGCCCGGAGCGCCACCGCTCGCTCCATGCCAGCATTTCCTGGAGCTACGATCTCTTGCGCCCTGAGCTCCAGCAGTTCTTTGTCCAGCTCACCGTCTTTCGTGGTAGCTTCTCCCACCAGGATGTCGAGCCGGTACTCCAGAGCCCGCTGGCGCTCGACCACCTCGCCGAGCTCTGCGACAGCTCGTTTTTAACCACCGAAGTCAGCGAGCAACACGTCCGCTTCGAGATGCTAGAGTCCCTACGGCTCTTCGGCGATCAGCAGTGGGAATCCACCGAACGCGAAGCCTTTCGCCAGCGCCACGCCACGCACTTCGCCCATCTCGCCGATCAGGCCCGCTCCCACTGGCGCACGGATCAGGAACCTCTCTGGATGGAGCGTCTCCAAAACGACCTAGAAAACCTACGCGCCGCCCTGCGCTGGAGCCTGGAATCCGAAGATTCCACGCACCTCGACGCAGCCTATCAGCTTGGCAGCAGTCTCGGGCGTTTTTGGTGGATCAATATCTATCACAAAGAAGGCCAGGAGTATCTTTCTCAAATATTACAAAAGGAGAAATTACGTGAATCTCTTACAGCAGAGCAACTTATTCGATTGAAAATCAGTTTAATTTCCCAGCTTATAGTTAGTGGAGAATTAACTAAAGCTAAATCATGGTGCCAAGAAGTTCTTGAGTTTGATACTATCCCAGAAAATAAAACATTATTAGGAATTGTTTATTCTAATTTAGGATCTATAGAAATAGGATTATCAGAATGGGATCAAGGAATAATCCATATCAATAATGCAATATCCATATTTTTAAAACAAAAGGATTATGTAAGAATTATCACGGCATTTAATAATCTTAGTGGTGGTTTTCTGAAAAATGGAAACATCAAAGCTGCAATTAATTTTGCTTACAAAGAATATAGATTTGCGATTCGACGAGGGACTGATGGAGACGTAGCTTCCTCGATACAATCTCTCGCCGATTGTATCCTTGTGTCAAATTCACCTGCACAAGCAACTGATCTATATGAAAAATCAATAATGAAAAATTTGATGTCCCAAAATATATTTGATTTGGTCAGTTCTTTGTTTTGTTATTCGTTACTAAAATATGCAACAGAAAAATCAGATATCCATCTACTGCGTTCCATCTATATTTCAAATTTTAAAAAGCTATCAGGTTCTGAAGAAGGGCCTATATCATCGATTTTTATGTCTAATCATAAAATAAAGATTATCCCTGTAGGAATTGGTTCTTTGGAAGAAGGAAAGTCACAGATTCGAAAATGGGCCGAAGAAATTACTAGAAATAAATCCGAAATTACAGATTTGGATATCCGTAAAATTGTAAGAAATTTTGTAAACACTTAAAGATAACCTCACCTCACCAACATAACCTTGCCATTGACAAGATATAGTTGTCGAGGATTTCAAAATGACGTTTGTGAATTTCAGGAAAATAGTTACAACAACTTTTTTATTGTCTGTGACGATAATTTCTGCATTTGGCGAAGGGATTAGGCCAACTGATATCCTTCTACCAGGAATCGTATCAGCAGGTAGTATGCAACCTTGTGTTGTTACTGTGGAAGGGGCAGGCGTTGTGCATATTCACAGTATTCCTGCTGGTGTCGTAGATATGGATGTGCCCGTTCATCCTGGCGCAAACTATGTTAATGTTGCATTTTCGGCAAGTTATGTGGAGGTAGTGACAGTTTATGCGACAATGGATGGGAGTAGCCAGGTTGTTGGAACAACGACAATAGTATTGCCTCACTAAATATTCAAATGCAGGGTCGTCAAGCTACGGCGTATGGTTCCCCTCTTCTTGTGGAGGGGGTAGCGGCTGTTCTTAAAAACTTAACCTGGTTTGACTCGGTGCGTATGGCTGACCCGGAGCAGACACCGCTGGAAGAGCTTAAGCGGTTCTCAGCCGACCTTCTGGTTTACTTTCCCGAGGGAGTCACCTCCGCAGAAATTAGGCACTTTAGCCACTACGTTATTGTCAGCGAGCTTCCGCAGGAGGAAACGGCGCTGGTCGTCTTAAGCCCATTTGACTCGGTGAAGACAATCCGTGTGGGTATTCTCTCGGCGCTATCGGGGCAGTACTACCGCTCGCCCCGACTACGTCAACCGAAAGGGGGCTGACGTTCAGCTCAGGACAGCATTGGAAGTGCCAAGCGACGGGGCTCTTCTAACAACACGCGGCTATCCGTGCGCTCAATGATGTTGTAGAGCGGATCGCGCTCGACGGGATCACGGCCCGCTTCGACGATCATCTGCACAAGCTGGCGCTGGCTGAGGTTCTGCTCCTCGTTTTCATCGTCAATCTCGTGGGTGATGACGTACTCCACAATTGTGCCATCAATGTCATCGGCACCATACCACTGTGCGGTCTGTGCCACGGGTGGGGTGATCATCATCCAGAATGCCTTGATGTGCGGGAAGTTATCTAGCATCAGCCGCCCGATGGCGACGGCCTTCAGATCCAGATAGCCCGTGGTGCTGGGAATGTGCGAGAGTTTCGTCCCCTTGCTGGAAAACGCTAGCGGGATAAAGGTCAGAAAGCCACCAGTTTCGTCCTGAGCCTCACGCAGCTTCATGGTATGGATCACGCGCTCTTCTAGCGTCTCGATGTGCCCATAGAGCATGGTCGCGTTGGTGTGCAGGCCCGCTCGGTGCGCCGTTTTTGCCGTCTCCAGCCACTCGGCGGCGGTCTCCTTGCGCGGGAAGATCGCGTCATGCACACGGTCCGTGAGAATCTCCGCGCCGCCACCGGGGAGGCTACAGAGCCCGTGCGCCTTGAGTTCAAGCAGCATCTCAGTCATGGGTTTCTGGGCGAGTGTCTGAATGTGCAGGAGTTCCACCATCGTGAACGCCTTGATATGCGCCTCGGGGCGGGTGGCCTTGACGGTATCAAGCAGCTCTAAGTAGTAGGAGTAGGGCAATTTTTTATTGATACCCGCCACCATATGAATCTCCGTGACAGGCAAATGGCGCGTGCGCTCCAGTTTTTCGCGCACCTGCTCCATGCTCATCGTGTAGGCCGAGGGACCGTCTTTCTGGGCGTAGAACGAGCAGAACTGACAGCCCTTGTTACAGAGATTGGTGTAGTTAATGTGCTGGTTTCGAACGTAGTAGGTGTCGTTGCCGTTCTTGGCCTCGCGGACGATATTGGCGAGCGCTCCGATGGCGGTAAGATCATCGGACTTCCAGAGTGCCAGTCCATCGTCGAAGGAGAGCCGCTTGCCCTCCATTACTTTGTCGTAGATCCCCGCAAGCTCTCCGCGCTGGAGAGCGGTGTGCATAAAACTTGACGTTGCCATCGGTTTGCCTAACTTTGTGAACTTGTTCACAAATTCTATCGCCGGTGAGAAAGCCTGTCAAGCAAACCGATCATCTAGTCTGTGCTACCTTGCTCGTTGCTAACCGATCCGCCTTTTGTGCTGGCCCTGCTCTGGCTGGCGCGTGCGCTCGGGCGGCAGATCGGGCGGGGGCAGAGCGACCAAGGCAACCCCCTGCTCGAATTGGCCTTGGGGTTAGGAAGCCTACAGTTCGTTTTCTTTGGTCTGGGTACACTTGGCCTGGCGAAGCCGCTGCCGATCCTGATAACCCTGCTGCTACTCGTGCTCGGAGCACGGCGGGAGTTTTTCCCGCTGCCAAGTCTGCGTTTCCTCCCTCAGGAGCCGCTGGAGTGGGCGCTCGCTCTTGCGCTCCTCTGCTTTTTTCCCCTGGCGGTGGCTCCCGTGACGGATCACGATGGGCAGTTCTACCACTTGACGGCGCTCCGGCGCTGGCTGGCAACGGGGCGGCTAGACTACCTACCGACACTCACCATGACCCAGTGGCCGATGGGTGTGGACATGCTCTTTGGCCTACCGCTGGCTCTCTGGAGCGACACCGCCGCCAAGCTCCTGCATTTTGCGCTGGGGGTACTGGCGCTGGGCACTCTGGCCGCACTGGGAAAGGCACTGGGGAGCCGTGGCGCGGGCTTGCTGGCCGGAGCCACGCTGTTTCTTCTGGGGCGGGGTGAGTTTTGTGCGGCCTACGTGGACCTAGGAGTCGCGTTTCAGACGGCGGCAGCACTGCTGGCTTTTGTCCTCTCAGTACAGCGCAACGACCGGCGGCTCTGGCTACTGGCGGCGCTTCTGAGCGGCTTCGCGGCCTCGTTCAAGCTCACCGGAGTTTTTCTCGGACTGGGTTTACTTCTCGCAAGCGGCCCGCGAAGCCCCCGCGACCGGGCGATTTTCCTGCTCGTTACTTTCGCCCCGATAACCCCCTATCTGCTCCGCGCCTGGTGTCTGACAGGCAATCCGCTCTACCCAACCCTAGCCAGCATCTTCCCGACTCGCGACTGGTCAGGGGAGCTCTCTAGGATCTTTCTCACGTTCAACCAGCTCTACAACTGGGGCAGTGGTCAGAGCTGGGATGCGGCCACGCGGCAAGCGATTCGCGGGGGGCTGATTCTCGCGGTGCTAGGGGGGGGCGTTTTCTGGAGGCGAGCTGAGGCACTACAGCAGCGCCTCGCCTGGGTCCTGGCGGGCCTACTGGCGCTCTCTCTCTGGCTGGTGGGGCCCTACCCACGCTACCTGCTCCCGCTTCTGCCCGTGGTGATCCTCCTGGTGGCGCTCCGTCTGCGCACACTCCAAGCACCACTCTGGCTGGCCAGTGTGGCCGTGCTGGGAGGAGGAGTACTTCAGGCACGTCAGCTTCCGGCCGCGCTTCCGGCCATTTTGGGAGACAAGGCGGCGCGCGCGGCCTACCTCACGCAGCAACTCTCCCTTTACCCGGTGCTAGTATGGATCAACCAGACAACCCCAAAAAGTGCTCGCATTCTGCTGGTTGCCGACACCGCCTACTACTGCGAGAGATCCTGCTGGTTGCCACACCCCTATCTCCAGGGTGCGATTCGCCTTACGCACTACAGCGACTTTATCGCCGATGTGAAGCGCGCCCGGCTCACCCATGTCGTTGTCGGTCGCAGGGAGCAGCCACTACCCAGCCTCTTTCCCACGGAGAACCAGGTTCGGTTTAGTCAGCGCCTCGCCCGGGAGCAGGGGGTCTTGATTTTTCAGAATGCCGAGCTTGAGGTCTGGCGTCTGCACAATTGGTGAAACCTTTCCACGAACCAATTCTCCAAAAAAGAAAAGTAGAGGTATTCTCAATGTTACGTGCTATCTTGCTTTTACTGCCTTTCACTCTGGTAACGGTGACGTCGCAGAGATCGCCACAGAAATCTAAGAGCGGTAAAGCCAAGTCGCCTCCACAGTCTGCCCCGAAGCAGACGGCAAAATCCGCTCCTCAGACTGTTTCTTCGGTCATGGATCCCAAATTACTCCAGCAGGTGCTTGCGGGGGCGGGTGGATCCACCTCCACTAGCTCAGAGAAAGCCGCGCTCGTAGAGGCGGTGGCATCAGGGAAGGGGCGGATTGACTACAGCCAGGGAATCGCTCGGGCCGTCGGGCTGGGAGCTCTCCCTCCGCCTAGCACGACACGTTCGCGCGCCCAAGATACACTCCTCGCTCGCGATGCCGCCCGTGCCGATGCACTACAAACACTGACGATGGCGCTTCAACAGGTGCGTGTTCGCGGAGAGAGCCGGGTGAGTAGCTACACCAACACTGCGAATAGTGGAGTACGGCTGAAGCTGGCGGAGGTGGTCAAGAGCGCCGAGGTTCTCGAGGAGAAACTCCTCCCTGAGGCAGGTATCTTTCGGGTGATCGTACAGGTGCGCTTGATCGGAGCAGGCTCGGTGTCGGAGGCGATCGGAGTGCCGATTGAAACCAAGACCGCCACGGAGCAAGACAAACCACGGGAGTCGTTCACGCCGGGCACACCCGCTCCCCCTGGAGTCGCCTTCACGGGCCTAATCGTGGACTGCCGCGGCCTGGGACTGAAATCGTCACCTTGCCCCAAGCTCTGGAACGAGAGTGACGAGGAAGTCTTTGGAACCATTACTGTCAGCGACGAATTTCTACAAGACCAGGGCATTGTCGCCTACCCGCACTCGCTGGAAGCCGCCCGAAACAGCTCCCGGATCGGTGCCCGCCCCTTGATTGTCCGCGCCCGTCGGTGCCGCGACTCCACTCGTTGCGAGCCTATTCTCTCGGCAAGCGATGCCCAGCGCATTCAAGAAGCCAACAGCGAGAGTAAATTTTTAGAGCGCTGCGCCGTTGTTTTCGTGGCGGATCCGTAAAAATACCTAGGAGAAAGCCCTTTCTCTGCCGAAAATACTTGTCCGCCGGGGATTTGATGTCCTCGGCGGACGGGATTTCTAGGGGAAGTCAGGGACGCTGCCACTTGCCCCAGAGCAGCCGTAGTTCTCAGGGCAACAGCTTGCCGAGTTACAGGCATACCAGTTTGCACAGACGGGATTGGAGTTTCGAATCGTCAGTTTCGCGCAGCCGCGATCCAGGCGCTGGAGCTTAACGTGACCGTCCACAAAGGCCATCATGTCCCACGCCCCCGGGCCGTTGCAGCAGTAGCGAACATTTCTATCGCCATCGTGCACCGTGTAGGTCTCGATCACCAGCACTTTCTGCGCCGGGAAGTCAATCCGCGCCAGTGGGCCCAGCCACTGGTAGTTCAGGTTGTAGCTGTACTCCGAGGGGTTGCCTGGGATCCTATTCTGGTTCGGGCAGAAGACCGCCATATCGGACTTGAAGTACGGCCTTGCCATCGCCGAGCCGCCGCCCTGCCAGACACAGCAGTAGCCCTTGGGCTGTCCGTTGTACATCAGTGGGCCGTAGACACAGTTGGTCGCCGTCACGTTGAAAGGCGCGACACACCGCACCCGAGCATCGGGGAAGCCCCAGTCAACCGAGATGCCTCCCGGCCCTGTATTCAAGGGATTGCCCCCACTTCCAGGAAACATC
>NZ_JAYUPA010001013.1:0-7460 GCF_043760365.1 Armatimonas sp. | reverse complement strand
CTCAGCCTGAGGATCTCTGGAAAAAAGTAGGCAGTAAACAAGGGCTGAACCGCCGTGAGCTGGCGATCTTGCAGGAGCTGGCGCTCTGGCGCGACGATGAAGCGCGGCGGCGTAATAAGCCCCGCCGTACGATCCTGAAAGATGAGCCCCTGGTAGAGTTGGCCAAGCGCAAGCCCAAGACGGCGACGGCGGTGCTGGAGCTACGGGCGGTCAACGGTGTCGGGACACGGCAGGCGGAGGAGCTTGTCCTGGCGATTCAGCGCGGCATGGGGATTCCCGAGTCCGGGTGGCCCGTTGTGGAATCGTCGCCGCCGCTGGACGAGCACGGGGCCGCGCTACTGGAGCTGCTCTCCGCCGTGGTCAAAGTGCGCGCCATGGAAGAGGATCTCCCGCCCTCGCTCCTGGCTCCCTCGGATGCCCTGCGCCAGCTCGCCATCCAGCGTACCCCGGAGATCGTGGCCTCGCTCTTCACCGGCTGGCGCGGCGAGCTGCTCAGTACAGCACTGGAAGCCACGCTGGCGGGCACCCTCTCCGTAGTCTGGGATCCCCAGCTAGGGCACCTGGCCTGTCGCAAGGATAGCATCACCTGAAACTTAAGAGACTAAGAGACTCTGTGTCGCCGCTTCCACATCTGCCTGGCGCATGAGCGATTCCCCGACCAGCACGGCGTGGGCTCCGGCGGCTCCCATGCGCACCACATCGCTCGCTGTGAAAATACCACTTTCCGCGACCGCGACGGCGTTTTTCGGGAAGAGCGGCGCGAGGCGCTCAAACGTCTCTAGCTGCACGGTGAACGTCTTTAAGTCCCGGTTATTGACGCCCATGAGTGTCGCCCCCGACTCAACAGCAAGCGCCAGCTCGCCCTCATCGTGCACTTCCACCAGCGCGTCCATTCCCAAACTTTCGGCAGCGTGCCGCATTTCTGCCAGACGCGCGGGCGAGGGAATTGCGGCGACGATTAGCAAGATCGCGTCGGCTCCGGCAAGGCGCGCTTCGTAGACCTGAATGGGGTCAATCAGAAAGTCTTTCCGCAACAGGGGCACGGGCACGGCCTCGCGAATCGCGGCAAGGTAGCCCAAGCTGCCCTGGAAGTAGGTTGTATCCGTCAGTACCGAGAGGCAGCTCGCACCGCCTGCAAAATAGGCGCGTGCAATCGCCACCGGGTCGAAGTCGGGCCGGATCAGCCCCTTGCTCGGGGAGGCTTTCTTCACTTCGGCGATCAGCCTTACTCCCCCGACCCCCACTAATGTAGCACAAAAGCCGCGCGTGGGCGGCAGCTCCGCACAGCGGGCGAGCAGCTTGGCGGGAGTGCTTTGTGCTTTGAGGGCCGCAACTTCCTCGCGCTTGGTGGCGAGAATCTTCTCTAAAATATCGCTCATAGATTTTAAGTGTTTTGCGTAAACGCCACGAACTGCTCTAATTTGGCAAGTGCTGCGCCGAAGTCGAGGGTTTTAGTGGCGAGGGCAATCCCCTCCGTTAGCGATGCGGCAGCACCAGCCACATAGAGCGCCGCCCCCGCGTTGGCAAGCACGATCTCGCGGCGGGGGCCGGGCTCGCCCCCCAAAATCGCGCGGACAGTGGCCGCGGGGTCGTCGTTCTCACGGGGAGCGAGGGCGTCGGGCGTGGTCTCGGTAAACCCCAGCTCGGCGGCGGTGAGCATGTAGGTGACCACTTCATCGCCCTTGCCCTCGGCGACGAGCGTCTCGCCAAACGTGGAAATCTCATCAAGGCCCGCCCTGCCATGTACCACTAAAACATGCTCCGCCCCGAGGCGCAGGAGCACCCGCGCCAGCGGCTCGCACAGAGCGCCGTCGTAGACCCCGAGCACTTGACGTGTCGCACCCGCCGGGTTGGTCAGCGGCCCCAGTGCATTGAATAGTGTCCGAAAGCCCAGCTCGGCGCGGATGGGGGCGGCGTGTTTCATCGCCGGATGGTGACTGCGGGCAAAGAGAAAGCCGATCCCGACCTCATCAATGCAGCGACCCACGGCCTCGGGCGTGAGATCAAGGCGAGCGCCGAGGGCTTCAAGCACATCGGCGGAGCCAAACTTACTGGTAGCAGCGCGGTTGCCGTGTTTGGCAATCGCAACGCCGGCGGCGGCGGCAACAAAAGCGGCAGTGGTGGAGACATTGAAGGTCTTACGGGCCGCGCCGCCCGTGCCGCAGGTATCTACGAGAGGCCACCGACTGGTGGTGACTTTGAGCGAGTGCGCTCGCATCCCGCGTGCAAAGCCCGTGAGCTCGTCTACACTCTCCCCTTTGATACGAAGCGCCGTGAGCAGCGCCCCGAGCTGGGCGGGAGTCGCTGCGCCCGCCATGATCTTGCCCATCGCCGCCTCAGCCTCGGCCTCCGAGAGCGCCGCCCCCCCCACCATTTTTGCCAGAGTGTCTTTCACGATTCGTATTGTACCGCTTGAAGGCTTTTCTCCTGGTTAGGGAGTGACCCAGACGCCACTGAAGGGCAAAGTTCTGATCGCACAAAACGAGCGGGGAACCCTGACTCTCTTTGGCAAGAACAACCGCATGCAGTTCCAGTTCGTCCCGCACCTCAACCGCGACGGCACCTGCTCGATACTGATTGCCAGCGAGCAGGAAGTGGTTGTTCCCACCACTCCTGAGGGGCTACACCGCTCCGGAACCACCGCGTTTGTGCGTCTTGGTCTGGGCAAATCGGTGGCTCTGGCAACGACCATGGGTCTTGCGGTCGAGAACAGCATGACCTACTTTCCCGTTCGTATTACGCCACGCCTCAAAAAATAGATGCGCCTTATTTGCCTGTGGCTCAAATAAAAATGCCTCGTTTGGTATCTTCTTTAGTTGTGGAGGCAATTCTGAGTCAGCCGGTCGAGTCCTTTGAGTCTCTTGCGCGAAGCGAGACGGTGTTTTCACGGCTCTGGGAGGCGGAGCGCCCCCGCCTCTGGCGGCTGGCGGTGCGCGTCTCAGGGAGCGTAGACGCCGCCGATGACCTGGTACAGGAAGTGGGCTTGCGTGCTACGCAGGCGTTCCCGAGCTTGCGCCGCCTGGAGTCCGGCTCCGCGTGGCTCACCAAGCTCACCGTGCATACAGCGCTCCGCTGGCGCGAGCGTCGCCGTGAGCTAGAGCGAATTGATGACACTCTTCTCTCCTGTGTCCAAGGGCCAGAAGAGCAAACCCTTCAACGTGATACCGCCACACAGCTCCGTACCATGATTGACTCCCTCCCCGAGACTCTTCGCACCCCGCTGATTCTTCAGTACTGGGAGGGACTCACCTGCCGCGAGATCGCCGAGACTCTGGAGCTGCCACTGGGCACCCTCCTCTCGCGCCTCTTCGCCGCCCGCAAGCGCCTGAGACAAAGAGCTAAGTGATGAACTTCTTTAAGCGAGAGAAGAAACTCTCGCAGTTAATCCGCGCCGCCGACCCCGTCGGCGAGGCTAGTACCACTACACTGCCCTTCGGCACCGGGAGAGGCTGGCTTCTCTTACCCGTCACGGCCATGGCTCTGGCGGGAATTGGGGTAGTGATGGCCATAAGACCGGTAGTTCTGCCAGTCAAAAAAGTTACATTGGCAAAATATGCGACTTCTAAGAAGCAAACAGGCATTACTCCAAGAAAAATAGAGATTACTCAGAAAAAATCAGGTATTGCTCTAAGAAAAACAAGCACTGCTCTAATAAAAATAGAAGTCACTCAGAAAAAACCAAGTGTCGCTCGAAGAAAAGTAAGCATTGCTCCAAGAAAAATAGTAGCCGCAAGAGAAAAATCAGAACCACTGTCCCCATCACTGGCCAGTGAGATCATCGTGGTCGCGGTGCGGCCTATCACCCCCGATGAACTAAAGCAGGAGCTACAAGCGCCATGAAAAAAGTCTTGTTGATTATCTCGCTTCTCCTCTGCCCAACCCTTGTTCTGGCCCAAGAAGCAGCGGAGCCACAGGTGACATTGCTCAACGGTGTGCAGACGGTTTACCCAGAGAGTGTCACTGTCCCTGGAGCGCTCCGGGAGAAGCTGATGAAGTATCGTGTCCAAATTCCTCCACTGGCTCTCCCTCATCGCGAACAGAACGGTACTATCACACTAACCTTTATCCCTCGGAATCGTAGTGCTGTTTCTTTTTTCACGGTAATAACATCGACTCCCAGTGAAATTTGGTCACGGATTGAGTACGATGTAAGCCTCTTCCCTTTTCAAATGCCTACTAATTTTCGTGGAGAGAAGCCGAATATCCCAGAAGGAATCCGAAACGCTAGCGTGCCCTGTGAACCTGCGGAGCTCTTCTTGCCTGAGTTTCTAGATAAGATCGCCCGAAGTGCCAAGGTCGGCTGGACGGCGCGTGAGAAAAATGGGGAAGTGCTCGTGCAGTTTGTCCGTCTCAAAGCAACCCCTCCGCCGGAGTCGGTGCTCGGCGAGTGGCAGGAGTTGGATGCAATCCCCGACAACCCAGCGCTCTACCCCGAGAGTGTGACCGTGCCCGATCCGCTTCGCAAGCGCTTGGAGGGAGTGCGTGTCAATGTGAATCTCGTGGACCGCAACGGGGTAGGAGCGCTGATAAGCCTACTGGATGTGCGGGTAGACCACCAGTTCGACCCTGGACTCAAGATCGAGATGAGTAAGGCACGCCCCAGCTTCAACCTGCCCCTTACCGTCATTAAGGGCCTCCAATATCGCGATCCCGAGTGGCTCTATCCGGGGCTACGGCTCCAAAAAGTGACCATCAAGGCCAATGGAGTCGCGTTACCGACGGCGCTAGACATGCTGACGCAGTCACTTGGAGTGGGCTGGACAGCGGAGATGCTGGGCGAGCGGGTGCTGGTGCGCATCATGCGCCTGCGAAGCACTCCCAGCCCGGTCAAGACCCTGCGTAACTCCCTCGATGCCATCCACGCCGCCGCCGAGCAGCTCCCGCGCGAACCCAACCCGCTCCTGCGAACCGCACCAAGTGCCTATCTCAAGGAGATGGTCTCGCTGGATGTCGAGAGCGCCAGTATACGCGCCGCGCTGGAGGCACTCTTGCGCACCACGCAGCGCCCCTTTGAGCTCGCCCCCGAGACGAGCATGCTACGGCGCTCGTTTCGCTTCGAGACTGTCAGCCTCTCCAGCGCACTGGATCTGGTCTGTGAGAGCTACAATGCCATCTGGAGCCTGGAGCGCGACAGCAAAGATAGTGCGTTTCTTTCCATCCGCAAGCGCGGCGAGGTTCCGCCAAAAAAATAACTCGAAGCAGGAGATTTTGAGGCGGTGGCGAATTGTTTCGCTAGATGTCAGGGGCCCTTACACTACGTTTTTTTGGTCCGCCACTGGTGAGTGTGGCGGGGCAGCCCCTCCCGCGCCTGCGCTCTCGCAAGGGGCTGTATCTACTGGCGCTCCTGAGCCTGCGGGCAGGCGTGGCGGTGGAGCGCGATTTTCTTATCGGAACCCTCTGGCCCGAGAGCGATGAGCCGTCGGGCCAGGAGAGTCTGCGCAAGACTCTCGGGGATCTCCGGGCGGCTCTGGGCAGTGCGGCGGAGCGGCTGGCGAGCCCTCGGCGTGGGGCGCTTCTACTAGATCTCTCGGGCGAGGCGTTCTGCGATGTGGCAGACTTCGATAGGGCGCTGATGCGCTGGGAAAAGTCGGGGGACATTGCGCAGGCCGAGGCAGCAGCGATGCTCTACCGGGGGGCGTTTTTGGAGGGAGTCTTTGAGGACTGGGCGCTCCAGGAGCGGACGATCCGTGAGGAGGGAGCGCGCACGGTACTGGAGGCACTGGCAAGCCGAGCACTGGAGGGCGCGGACACGGGGCGTGCTCTGGCACTCGTGCGGCGTGCGGAGAAGATCGAGCCCCTGCGGGAGTCGGTTCAGCGCATCCTCTACCATACCCTCACTGCGGCGGGGGACTTTCCCGCCGCACAGCGCGCGTTTCGAGATTTTCGCCTCCGGCTCCGCGACGAAGCAAACCTTGCGCCTGACCCGGAGACACTCGCCCTCATGCAGACGCTTGCCACCGCGCCACGCCGTGCACTGCCCCCTCCAAAAACTGTCGAAGAGAGCACGACCCAGCCCCATGCCCCTAATGTCTCCGAGGGATTACGACACTTCCCGAGTTTCTTAACCCCTCTCAGGGGCCGCCAAAATGAGCAAACCCGCCTTCGTGAGAGCCTGGAAACGGCCCCCTTGACGACGCTGGTGGGAATGGGGGGAATGGGCAAGACCCGACTCGCGGTCGCAGTGGCACAAGAGAAGGAGGCGGCTGTTTTTGTGGATCTAGCCCCCCTCTCGCACAGCGCTTCACCCGAGGATGTCCGCATAACCCTCTGTCGAGCGGTAGGTGTGGCGGGGGAAGACGCGGTGGAGCGCCTGAGGGAGCTTTTTAAGGAGTCGGAGACGCTTCTTGTGCTCGACAATGGCGAGCCGGTTCTGGAGAGCCTGCGAGTCGTGCTGGGAGCGCTCCTCCAGCCAGAGCAGAGAGCACGCCTGCTGGTGACCAGTCGGGAGCCGCTGGGGCTACGGGGAGAGCGCGTGCTACGGCTGGAGCCACTCACCGCTGATGAGGCCTTTCGACTCTTTCAGGAGCGCGCGGAGGCAGCGGGAGCCCGGCAGAGCGAGGAGGACACGGAGACAGTTCATGCGATCTGTCGGCGCCTTGATGGCCTTCCGCTGGCAATTGAGCTCGCTGCCGCACGGGCGGCGCTCCTCAGTCCCACCCGTCTTCTGGAGCGTCTGAGCTCCCCGCTTCGCCTGCTTTCCGGAGGACACCTGGAGCTCCCCGAGCGCCAGCGCTCACTCCGAGCGGTCTTAGAGGGCTCCTGTGCCCTGCTGGAGCCTGTGGAGCGCGAGGCGCTGGAGGCACTCGCCGTCTTCGTGGGCCCCTTCCCCCTGGAAGATGCGGAGGCGGTTCTGGAGGCAGGGGAGACCGACCCGCTCGATCTGCTGGATGCCCTGCACCGCGCCTCGCTGCTGGTGGTACGCCCTTCCGGCTGGACATTTCTGCAGCCCGTGCGCGACTTTGCCGCAGATAGGCTCGCCGCAGATTCCCCACGTGCAGGACGTATCCACTACCGCCATGCCCAGTGGCAAGCCCAAGTCGCGCAGCGTTCTATTGTTGAGGCACGGCAGGGAGTCCCGGCGGCGGAGCGGCGGCTCTGGGAGCGTGCTGAGGAGCGCCTTGCTGCTTTTAACTGGGCAAAGCAGGCACAACAAACAGAGCTGGCGGCACAGCTAGCCTGGGCACACGCCTGCTACTTGCTGGATGCACGCCGCCACGACGAGGCAAAAGAGATTCTTGAGCAGGGTCTTCTTCTCACTCAAACCCCCGCCCTCCAGCAGATGCTACTGGAGGAGTGTGCGGAACTTGCACTCGCCAATGGCGAGCTGGAGCTGATGCAAGCGAGGATAGCACAGGTGCGCGCCCTTAGAACCTATCCTTAAATAATGTGATATTCTGTCTGTCAGGAGAACCTATCCCATGTCGCGTACCCCACGCACCTTACAATCTTGGCAAATATCA
>NZ_JAYUPA010001012.1:0-7467 GCF_043760365.1 Armatimonas sp. | reverse complement strand
TGCAGCCTTCAATCTGGCTCGTTACTTCAACCTCGTCTTAGGACGTGATCTGGCTGAGGTGGCTCGATATGCCGTCTGAGGAAATTAGCACACCCCGTCTATAAGGGCTCTCATGGTTCCTGAGAATGCTACCGGGCTAGTTCTACATAGCATTGAGGGCACGCCGATCACTCTGGAGGAGCTGGTGAGCCATCATCAGTGGACGCTCCTTGTGTTTCTTCGGCACCTCGGGTGACTGCCCTGCCGTGAGCATGTCGCGCAGTTGCGTGACCACGAGCAAGAGCTGCAAGCGCGTGGGATAGAAGTGGTGCTCATTAGCTTCGCCCCGCCAGAGCTAGCGCGTCACTGGCTGGAAGCTACCCAGTTCCCGTTCCCGCTGTTTCTCGATCCCGAGCGCCGTGCTTATGTGGCTTTTGGTCTGGGCTCGTCGGTGCTGGCTGCCTGGCACCCGAAGATGTTTCTTTACTACTTCCGGCTACTGGCCAAGGGCCGCAAGCTCATGCCTGTCAAGGGCGATCCATACCAGCTTGGCGGTGACTTTCTTCTGGATGTGCAAGGCAGTGTCCGGCTCGCCTATCCCAGCTCTGACCCGGCAGATCGTACTCCACTTTCCCAGATTCTGGCTGCGGTGTCCTAAGTTGTTTTTCCGCTCCTGAACCCTTTGACTCTGTCTCTATAGGAGGAGTTCACAGCGATGTGAGTCAGTGCGAGTAGTAGCGATTTTCGGAGTGACCGTCAGGTTAGCGAAGGGAGTTTCAGAATGACTATTCGACGTAAGATGCGGGTCTTTCCCGCAGGTTTGTATGCCGTGGCAACGCTTCTCGTTGCGACCGGAGCCGCTCTGGCTCAGACACCCACTTCAGGTTCGTCCCAGCAGGGCAGCATGGGTTGCCCCATGATGGGCAATATGGGCTCCATGATGGGCGGCCGTATGGGTGGTGGCATGGGCATGATGGGTTCAATGATGGGCCGCATGAACATGAACCAGATGGGCCGTGGCATGGGAATGCAGGGTGGCATGGGAATGATGAATGGAATGGGGATGATGAACGGAATGGGTTCAATGATGGGCGGTGGCATGGCGGACATGGGAACGATTCACTCCCTCTTTACCCAGTCCGGTACCATCAGCCGAACTGTGAAGATCCTGCCCAACGGGATTGAGGCCCTCACTGAGTCCAGTGATCCTCAAACCGTGGGACTGCTTCAGGAGCATGTAGCAGCGATGAAGACGCGCCTGGAGAAGAATCAGCCCATCCGTCAGGGTGATCCGCTCTTTGCCGCGCTGTTTCAGAATGCGGACAAGATCGTGATCTCCGTGACTGCCACGGAGCGTGGCGTGAGAGTTGTCGAGACCTCGGAGGATGCGTATACGGTGAAGCTGCTGCAAAGCCACGCCCAGGCGGTGAGCGACTTCATCAAGAACGGAATGGCGGGGATGCATACCTTCCATCCGGCTCCCCCACGCCAGTAGCGGAGTGGGTTAGAGAGGGCGGGCAGGGATTTCTCCCTGCCCGTTTTTTGGTTTCGGGTAGTATGGAATATGGATTTTGACCAACTGATGGCACGGCACAAGGACGCGGTCTACCGCCAGATGGTGCGGATGTGTGGCAACGCTGATGACGCCGCCGACGTGCTTTCCGAGTCGCTCCTTAATGCCTACCGCGCGATGCACCAGCTCAGTGATGAGACTGCATTCCAGAGCTGGCTGGCGATCATTGCCCGGCGAACTTGTGGTCGTTTGAAGCGAAAAGAAGCGCTTGCTCCGGTGCTCCGTCTGGCTGAACTGAGTGAGCAGGGAATTGAGCCCGCCTCGGATGCACCCTCCATGGACTCACAGCTGATTGAGGAAGAAACCAAGGCGTGTCTGCTTCAGGTCATGGCGGAGCTGCCTCCTCTCTACCGCGAGGTCTACGAGCTGCGCGATGTCCAGGATCTCCCCGCGAGTGAAGTGGCTGAGCGCCTGAGAATTTCCGTTGCAGCGGTGAAGTCCCGCCTTCACCGTGCCCGCGCCCTAGTTCGCGTGGGCATTGATACCAGCCTCTGTTCCTAACTGGTTTCGGGTTTCAGGCAGGTGAACTCACTCCTTTTCCTGAGTAGACGAGGCTGTTTGCACCAGGATACCCGCCACGACCATTACACCGGCTGCAAGCAAGTAAGGGGCTTCTGGACGCCAGTCGAAGAGAATCCCACCCAGCAGAGGCCCAAGAAGAAACCCCACAGAACGCGCTGCCTGGAGCAGACCGAACATCTCGCCTTGCCGATCCGAGGGAGTCACCGCGCTACAGCGGGCATTGATTGTTGGGTTCGCGACGCCTGCCCCAATAGCGTAGAGGGTGCTACAAGCAAAGAGCCACGCCAGACTCGGTGCGAATGGGGTGAATCCCAGCCCGACTGCCTGAAGCCCGTAGCCAACTCGGAGCAAGACTACGGGCGTGAGATGCTTGGTGATCTGGCCAAGTAAGAACGCCTGAATCAATACCCCGAGCAGCGCCTCGTAGCCAAAGATCAAGCCGTACTCGCGAGGGCCATAGCCGAGGCGCAGATGAATCAGTCGCCCGAAAGTGCCCTCCAAACACGCAAGCGCGAACCAAGCCGTAGCTGCCAGGATGAAGAGTGTGCCCAGTGACGGAACCTCGCGCAGAAGAGCGAACCTTGCGCGGGGCTTTTCCGCCTTTGGTGCCACAACCTCGGTTGGCATGCGATGCGGAATCACCAGCGCCAGTGCGAGCGCTGCAAGTGCCGAGAGGCTCGCGGCGGTCATGCCCAGCAGGATGCTTCCCCCAACGTGCGAGAGCCAGCCACCGACTGCTGGCCCCAGAATCAGCCCACCGGTTGTCGCGGCACTGAGCCTCCCCAGCGCTGCGGGACGCTCGTTTTCGTTGTGAAGTGCGGCGACTTCTGCCTGGGCAAGGGCGACATTGGCGGCGGCAAGCCCTGCCACAATGCGACTCACGAGCACGAGCCAGCTACTGCCCGCAAGCCCGTAGAGAGCGAACGAGCCCGCCGACAACACGAAGCAGAGCACCAGCGGAAGCTTACGCCCGCGCTGGTCGCTGACCTTCCCCCAAAGTGGCGAGACAAGGGTCTGCACGAGGAAGTAGGATGCAAGGATCAAGCCGATCAACCAGCCACGCGCTCCAAAGCTCTCCAGGCGGGTCTGGACATCGGGCAGGATCGAGCCAAAGGCGGCTAGGTCAAGGAAGACTGTGCCGAGTAGCACGGCTTCAACGAGCCGAAATCGCGTTGTCATATTTGGAGTCTACTCTACACGAAAACGAAGTAGCCGTAGGGCATTCGCCACGATGAGGGTGCTGCCTTCGTGGAAGAAGACTGCGACGCCGATATTGGCAAAACCAAAGAGGGTTGAAGGTACCAGTAGAGCAATGACGCCCAGCGAGATAAAGAGGTTCTGTTGGATGACCCGGCGCGACTGAGCAGCAAGAAGGAAGGAGTTCACCACTAGGATTGCTACAAGCAAAATCGCCCAGAGTCATCGCATATTCGTTACTCTACTGTACCTTTGAGATGCGCTGGGAAGTTCCCCCCTCCTTTAGAAGACCAGGACTTTATCCGATTCGATGACCCAACGGCTCAACTCTTCCATGGAACTAATGTCCGCCCCTTCAACGAGCGTCAAATGGGCAATTCCACGTACCTCGACAGGAGGGTCTTGATTATCGTGATTTTGTGGTTGCTTTTTTTGCAACGCCATTGCCAGCCGCAGAGCATTGTAGGTTTTTTCAGAGACATACGGCCCTTCGTTGAGAATGAGAGAGATGATCATCCGAGTACCCCAGATACTTCTGTGTGGTCTGTACTTACTTTCCAAGCACGCGCGATTGCCACAACGATGCGCAGAGAGTCTTGCATCCCATCGGCATCGCCTTTTTCAAAGTCGCCCTCGATGCTCGCCATCTGGTTGGTGACATGCGCGACGCAGACAACCGACTTTTGGCGAGCCTGTGCGAAGGCGTACAGTGCTGCCGCTTCCATCTCGACCGCGAGAATACCCGTCGCACGGTGCTGATCAATCGCCGCCTGGGTTTCTCGAAACGGGGCATCCGTCGTCCACGTTGAACCGCATAGCACCCCATCGAGGCTCTTTCGGGTCTCCTCAAGAACGGGCAGTAGGCTTGCCGCAATGTGGCTGTACTCGGACGGTGGCAGGTAGTGGTAGCTCGTCCCTTCGTCTCGGAGTGCTTTCTCAATCAGGATGAAGTAGGGCGGCTCCTTCACTTGTGCTATCTGCCCGGATGACGTGACACTGATGAGCAGCTCGCAACCGGAGGCGAATAGCTCCTCAGCCACTAAGACCGCAAACGATGCCCCAACCGCGCAGCCCACAACGCCGATCTCTATCCCTTCCCATGTAAAGCGGTGAAGATCCGTGTGGTAGCACGCCCAGAACGGGCAACGAGTGGAGAGGCCACGGGCGGCGAGCTGCCGCACGATATCGCCGTCGGGATCGAGCAAACAGACAGCGGGAACTGGGTGTTCCTCAAGGCGTTTCTGCCGCCGCGCTTCGCGAAGGAGCCCCTCGGCGGTGAAGATAGAGGGAGCATCGGGATCTTTGTTTTGTAAGATCGGTGGCACGAGTGTTGTGTTCATTTTTTCATCAAGCGAAGGGCTATGAGACCGGAGAGAACCGTTAGGGTGGCGACGGCTCCAATGGCGGGCGCGAAACCTAGAAGATCGGCGATGATACCGGAGAGCAGTGCTCCGACTGCGTAGCCCATATCTCGCCAGAACCGATAGACTCCCAGTGCACGCGCTCGCCAGTCGGGCTCGGCGGCGTCGCTCACAACGGCGATCAGCGCCGGGTAGACAAGCGCCGTTCCCAGCCCGAACAGCACCGTTGCCGCCAGCCAGAGCGAGAAAGACGTGCCGAGAAGTGTCATCGCTAAGGCGATTCCCTGGAGCACCATTCCCGACCCGATGAGGAGGCGACGGGCGATGATGTCCGAGAGTGGCCCCGTAGCAACCTGCATCAAGCCCCAGACGGCGGGGTAGACGAACTTTAGGATGCCAATGTGAGCGACGTCCAGTCCACTTGCCGCGAAGTAGAGCGGGAAGAGTCCCCAGCTCATGCCATCGTTAAGATTGTTGACCAAGCCCGCCTGGCTCGCTCCTAGAAGCCTCCGATCCTTCCAACTCACGCGTGCAAAAATCTCTCGGAAGGGAAGGCTTGAGGAGTTCCCTTTGGTAACGAGGTCTTTCGTGTCACGAACGAAGAGCGCGGAGAGAACGAGGCCGAGGGCGGCGTAGCCTATGCCCAGGTAGAAAGGAACCGGGCGCAGGCCGTAGACACTGGCCAGATAGCCAGTCGCTAGGGCGGTAACTCCAACGGCTAGATACCCCGTGAACTCGTTGAGGCCAACTGCTAGTCCGCGCTGCTTTGCGCCTACTAGGTCTATCTTCATCACCACGGCCATGGACCAGGCTAGCCCCTGGTTGATACCCAGCAAGATATTGGCAAACGCGATCCACTCCCACGACGGAGCGAAGATCAGCAGAAACGGCACGGGCAGCCCAAAGAGCCAGCCGAGCACGAGGATCTTCTTGCGCCCGAATCGGTCTGCTAAAGCGCCAGAGAGCAGGTTCACGAGGGCTTTGGTGATGCCAAAGCTGACAATGAAGCTCGTGATGGCGGTGCTCTGCACGAGGTGGAAGACTTGCGTCCCGAGTAGCGGCACTACGGTTCGCTCCAGACCGACCATGCCCCCCACGAAAGCGTTGATAAGCATGAGCAGCAGAAACTGCCCCAAGTTCTCGCGCAAGCCGACGATTCGGGGCGCGCTCATCGTCCCAGATTCTTGCGGCGAATCTCTTCGGCTTGTGGTGGCCGTGGAGGGATGTAGGCGAGCATGAAGCGCACGAACTCCTCTTCATCCTCTATGGCGAACGCCTTGTTGTGACGCCGCTCGAACCCAATGGTGGAGGTTGGCTTGCCGGAGAGTGCTCGCCCGCAAACCGAGCCAGCGAACGCGCCGGGTAGCACCTCGATATGATCGGGCAGAGTTTTGAGTCGCTGGGCACTGTGAAAGAGATCGCGTGCGCCTTCTTCCGGTGAGCTCGCCAGCTCGGTTCTTCCCATATCACCTACCATGAGGGTGTGGCCGGTCAAGACAAACCAGGGTTCATCAGCGCGGCGCTTGTCGGTGACGAGGAGAGAAATATGCTCAGGCGTATGGCCCGGCGTATGGAGCACTTGGAGAATGACATTGCCAAGGGCCAGCTCGTGGAGAACGTAGGCCGCGCCGACTGCCTCGGCGAGCTGTCGTCCCCCGGAGAGATGGTCGGCGTGGGCATGGGTGTCTACGACGTAGGTGATGCGCATCCCAAGCGAGTCAGCGGCGTCTTGAAAGCGCTGGATGTCTTCAGTGGGATTAACGACGGCGCAGATTCCCTGCCCGCCACAGCCAAGAAGATACGAAGCGGCGACGGTGGGCTCGGTGTCTAGGAACTGGCGTAGGATCATGGCTACGCTACTTTCTTCTCGGTAGGGAGTCCCTGCGCCATCCAGTCAGGCAGGCCAATATCAAGGCGCTTGGCGTCAAAACCTTTAGCCTTTAGTAGGCGCACGGCATCGTCGGCAAAGACGCAGTACGGCCCTCGGCAGTACGCGACGATAGATGCGCCAGGGGCAAGCTCCCCGATTCTTGCTTCCAGCTCCTCGATAGGAAGAGAGCGTGCCCCCGCGATATGGGCGGTGAGATACTCGGACTCGGGGCGAACGTCCAGAACGGTGATGTCTTCCTCTAAGAGCTTTCGCGCCAGCTCCTCACTACCAATCGCTTCTAGCTCCGCGCGATCCGTGAGATACGTTGCTACGACACGCTCGACCTCGGCGAGTCTGCCTTCTGCAAGCTCACGAATCGCCTGCCAGAGCCTAAACACAGCGGGGTCGGAGAGCCGGTAGAAGATATGTGTCCCTTGCCGCCGAATGCTCACGAGCTGTGCCCGGCGCAGCACCTGAAGATGCTGGGAGGCATTGGCGATGGGAATGCAGATCGCGCTTGCCACGGCCTCGACGGGCTTCTCTTCCTGAGAGAGCAGCTCTAGGATTTCGAGTCTCTGGGGCGCAGCGAGTGCCTTGCCGATTCTTGCGAACTGCTCGAAAAGCTCGCTCTTAAATTGCTTTTTAGTCTCTTGGTTCATATCCTATTATTAAATTAAATCATTGAATAATTAAAAATGCAAAGAATCTTTGCTAACTAGGTTCGTGAGAAGTTCATCAAAACAACTGATTTAGTTGCTCTCTCCGCATGGTGTAGGTCGAAGAGAAGAGCTGTCATGCGCACATCGTACCCGACGGGGCCAGATCTTCCTAAGCCGGTTGGTGCGGTGGAGCGTGGTGACACGCTACGGGCTCAGGCCGAGGGAGGAGAGTGGAGCGGCTCGTCGCCGTACCGCTGTTGTAGGCGATCCAGTTCCTCGTGGAGCTGTGCTTGGACACGGGCGTAG
>NZ_JAYUPA010001011.1:0-7483 GCF_043760365.1 Armatimonas sp. | reverse complement strand
TGCCCGTGGTGGTGACGAAGATATCGGCCTTGTCGGCGGCATACTCCATCGTGACCACGCGGTAGCCTTCCATCGCGGCCTGGAGCGCGTTGATCGGGTCAATTTCCGTCACCCAGACCTGGGCGGACAGTGCACGCAGTGCCTGCGCACTTCCCTTGCCCACATCGCCGTAGCCACAGACCACGGCCACTTTTCCGGCGATCATCACGTCGGTGGCGCGCTTGATGCCGTCCACTAAAGACTCGCGGCAGCCGTAGAGATTGTCGAACTTGCTCTTGGTGACCGAGTCGTTCACGTTGAAGGCACGCATCTTCAGCTCGCCCTTGCGGCTCATCTCCAAAAGGCGGTGAACGCCCGTGGTGGTCTCTTCGGTGACGCCCTTGACTTCGGCCAGCCGTACAGAATACCAGGTCGGGTCAACCGCGAGCTTGGCCTTGATGCTGGCGTAGAGAATAGTTTCTTCCTCGGAGGTTGGGTTGTCGAGAACGGAGAGATCGGTCTCCGCCTTGGTACCCAGATGCAGAAGAAGGGTCGCATCGCCCCCATCATCAAGAATCATGTTGGTGTAGCTGCCATCAGGCCACTCGAAGATCTTGTGGGTGTAGTCCCAGTACTCGGTCAGCGTCTCGCCTTTCGTGGCGAAGACGGCGGTTCCCCCATCGGCGATGGCGGCGGCGGCGTGATCCTGGGTCGAGTAGATATTACAGCTCGCCCAGCGTACTTGTGCGCCCAGTGCCTCAAGGGTCTGGATCAGAACAGCGGTCTGGATTGTCATGTGCAGCGAGCCCGTGATCCGCGCATTCTTCAGAGGCTGCGCATCAGCGTACTCGGCGCGAATGGCCATGAGGCCGGGCATCTCGGTCTCGGCGATGGCGATCTCCTTGCGCCCCCACTCCGCGAGCCCCAGATCGGCCACGATAAAATCGGTAGCCAGTGTTTTAGTGTCCGTTTTGTTTTCAGTCATGATAGTTGTCTTATGTTGTCTCGTCTAACAAAAGAAAAAGCCCACCGGGGGCTTCCCCTGGTGAGCGCGGTTTGATAGCTGAGCCTGATCCGTAAAATAACGAATTGCAGCACTCCTCAGCTTGCGCTCAGTGTACCACATCCAAGCAGGAATTATGTCGGCATCTGTTGAATGATCACACGCTATGGGTGATGATTCGACGGCTCCTGTTCGTACTCGCGTTCGCTGGGGACTGACTTTCCCCATTGCGCTGGTACTCATTCTGCTCAACGCCTTCTGGGTGATTCGAGCGGAGCGTGTGGGCAGCGGGCCATTTTTCTCCACGATCTCTCTGTTTGCCAACGGCCTCTTTCTGCTGAGTATTGTGCTGCTTCTCAACTGGCCGCTCCGCCGCTTCGCCCCCAAGCTCGCGCTCAGCCAGGGAGAGCTTCTTCTGATCTATGCCATGGTCAGTGTCGGTGGGGCACTGGCGGGGCAGGACATGTGCTCCGCACTGCTGCCGCTGCTCGCCCACCCGTATCAATTTGATAATGCGACCAACAACTGGCTGGAGCGCTTCGGACAGTTTCTTCCCAAGGCCGTGATGGTCGGAGACACGCCAACGGAAAAAGAGGCGCTCAAGCTTTTTTATCAAGGCCACTCGACACTCTACACCCCCGAGCACCTCAATGCCTGGCAGACGCCCGTGCTGCTCTGGACGGGCTTTGTGGCGGTACTTTTCTGGACCATGCTCTGCCTCTCGGTGCTGATGCGCCAGGGCTGGCAAGACCGCGAGCGCCTGCCGTTTCCGGTGATCGAGCTGCCGATTCAGCTCACGGAGCAGAAAAAAGACACCCTCTGGACCAATAAGCTCTTTTGGATTGGCTTCGGGCTGGTCGCGTGTATCGAGGTTCTCAATGGGCTCGCCTCGCTCTATCCGCAGCTTCCCACCGTCAATCTTCAGCACACCGATGTGGCGGGCACGGGAGTCTTCGCGACCTCTCCCTGGAACGCGGCGGGCTTTACCTGCTACTCGTTCTATCCGTTCGCCGTGGGCCTCGGGTATCTCTTGCCTCTTGACTTGATCTTCTCCTGCTGGTTCTTCTATCTGTTCTGGAAAGCGCAGCTGATTCTCTCGCGGCTCATGGCCTGGGATGTCACCCCGGACTTCCCCTTTGTTCGTGAGCAAGCCTTTGGCGGCTACATCGCCTTGCTCGTGTTTCTGCTCTGGAACGGGCGCAGCTACTTTGCGCAGATGTGGAAGCGCATCTGGAAAGAGGCGTCCGATCTGGACGACTCCCAGGAGGCGCTCAGCTACCGCCAGGCCCTAGTCGGCTTCTTGATCGGGTTTCTGGTTATGGTCGGCTTCTTCGCCTGGATGGGGCTCTCGCCGCTGGTCTCGTTTGCAGCATTTTTTATCTATATTGCACTCGCGCTCGCCGTGGGCCGTATCCGCGCCGAGCTCGGTCCTCCCGTCCACGACCTGCACTTCTCCGGGCCGGATCACATTCTGACACGCTCGTTTGGCACCCCCGCGTTCTCGGGACAAGACCTCACTATCCTGACGTTTTTCTACTGGTTCAACCGCGCGTACCGCTCACACCCGATGCCCTTTGCCATTGAGGGCTTGAAAGCCGCCAAGGATGTGAAGATGAGCCAGAAGGTGATGTTCTGGGGGCTCGTGCTCGCGGGCGCGTTCGGGGCGTTCGCCGCGCTCTGGGCCTACCTGCACCTCTCCTACGACTTTGGGGCATCAGGCAAGATGCGCGGCGGCCAGGGGTTCTCCGCCGAGGGCTACAACCGCCTCAATGGCTGGATGACCCAGCCGCAGGCCCCCAACGGGATCGCCAATGGGGCAATGGTCGTGGGCTTTGTCTTTTGCGCCCTTCTGATGATCGCGCGCATCAAGTTCCCCTGGTGGCCCTTTCACCCTATCGGCTACGCCATCTCCGGCTCGTGGAGCATGAACCTGGTCTGGATGCCGCTGCTCTTTGCCTGGATCCTCAAGGGCCTGATCCTGCGCTATGGTGGCGTCAGGATGTACCGACAAGCCATGCCGTTTTTCCTTGGCCTGATTCTGGGTCAGTGCCTTGTCGGCTCGTTCTGGCACCTGATCGGCTGGGCGCTGGACATCCAGCCCTACTCGTTCTGGGGCGGTTAGCACGGGAGAAATGCGGTTAGCACTGGCGAAATCTTGGTACAATGCCCCATGAAACGAATATTTTTTACACTCTGTTTTCTCCTGACCACTGTCGTCCTCCCAACGGGAGCTGATGCGCTCTCACCCCACTCCGCGCAGCAGAAATCTCCCCTACCCAAAGATGCCAAATCAGGTTCCATGATCCTCGAAGGAATTACAGCAGGCCCAGGTCCATTGGGGGCTGTTCTCCCGTTCACGACGTACAAGTTTGGGGCCACGAATACCGGGGGAAGCAGTTTCGGCGGTGGCGCGGGAGCCGGTAAAGTCTCTTTCTCCGATATCACCCTCACACGCTTGGCGGACGAGGCATCTCCCGAGATATTTATCAACTGCGCAATGGGTATGCATCTCAAGAGCGCTGTCCTGAAAGTAGGGGGCTTCACCATCACTCTGACCGATGTTATGATCACCAGCCACCAGTTCGCCGACGAGACAAGTGGCAATACTGCGCCCAACGAATCCATGACCATGAACTTTGCACGATACGAAATTACCTCACCAGGGGGCAAGAAGATGGGCTGGGATGTCAAGGCCAACAAAAAAGTCTAGCGTGTGACGTGAAAAGTCTAGCGTGTGACGTGAGATGAATCAAAAGAAAAAGAAGCCGCTCGTGCCGCCGCAAGCAGCGCCTCAGGAGAGCCCCCGTCGTCGGAAGATTTTCTGGGCGATCGTTGTTGCGCTCTATAGCCTCGGCTATGCCCTCTCCGTCTGGGGCAATCTCTACTTTGGCCTTCCCCGAAACCAAGCTTTCCTGCGCGCCTTCACCACCATGCTTCTGGTAATTCTGATTCAAGCCCCCCTCTATTTCTGGTATCGAAAACGACTGCGGAGTGCTTAAGTTTCTGCTCACCTTCCCTCCCCCGGCTTACTTTCCCTCCCCCCGCTCGTTCCTCACGACCCCCTCCCTTCCCGTTATCGGGAGGGAGGGGGCCGGGGGGAGGGAGGGCAATCACTACTCCTCCCGTTTGGCCGCAATGTGCGCTAGAACACGAGGGAGCTCGTGCAGAACTTCCTCATTGGTGAAACGCAGAAACTCGTAGCCATGTGCCTCGATCCAGCGCTGGCGTTCTTCATCACGCTCTCTCACGGCGGGCTCCGTGTGAATCCCTCCATCCACCTCAACCACCAGCTTATGCTGAGGACAGTAGAAATCCAGAATAAACGTCTCCACGGGGTGCTGTCGCCAAAAACGCATCCCCTGAAGCTGGCGACCACGCAATGCTTCCCAGAGAACGCGCTCCGCAGGAGTGCCTTCCCTGCGAAGCTCACGAGCGCGTGCCACAAGCTCTGGGGTGGCATGGCGATACCGATGACGGGCTGTTGGAACCATTGTAAAATCAAACCTCCGCCCGTAGAACGGCTGGCACCCCCCGAATCTTATAAACCAGGGAGAATTTATTTTCCCCCCAACCCCCTCCCGTTATCGGGAGGGGATCGTGAGGAACGAGCGGGGGGAGGGAAAGTGAGCGGGGGAAGGGAAAACAAGGTGGAGGAGGGCAACAGAAATTTTGGATTAGCGAAAGACCCCCTCGGCGCGATACAATCGCAGGGTTTTTCCAAAAATGTTGACTGCTGACAAAATTTACAAATCGTTTGGGCCACAGGACGTGCTCAAAGATATCACTCTGCAACTAGGGGATCGCGACCGCATCGGTGTCGTGGGCCTCAATGGGCAGGGTAAGTCCACTCTTATCAAGATTCTGGCCGGGCTAGAGGACGCCGACAAAGGGGTAGTGAGTCGTCACGGCTCCACCGTCGGCTACCTCAACCAGGAGTCACAGTGCCGCCTTGGGGTGACTGTGGGCGAGGAGATGCGCGCCGCGTTCCCCGACATGGCCGATGTCGAAGCGCGCCTCATCGCCGCCTCACAGGCCATCGGAACCGGAGCCGTTACCAAGTCCGATGTGGCTGCGCTTGATAAAGCTGCCGATGACATGACTAAGCTGGAGGCACACACCATGGACGCCCGCATTGGTCGGGTTCTCTCCGGGCTGCGCTTTGAGCTCGATGCCGTGGACCGCCTCACCGATACCTACTCCGGGGGCTGGCAGATGCGTATCGCCATGGCGAAGCTTCTTCTCCAGGAGCCAGACTATCTGCTGCTCGATGAGCCGACCAACCACTTAGACACGGAGGCCAAGTTCTGGCTGATGTACGACTACATTCCCAGCTACCCTGGAACCGTGGTCTGCATCTCCCACGAAGTCGAGTTCCTCAACCTGACCAGCGATGAGATCTGGGAAGTTAAGGACATGACCGTCAATAAGTTCAAGGGCAACTACGACGACTATGTCCGCCTCGACGATGAGCGCTACCAGCGTGAGCTCAAGGCCTACGATGCTCAGCAGCGCGAGATCGCGGACTGGAAAGAGTTTGTCCAGCGCTGGCGGGGCAATAAGTCCAAGGCGGGAATGGTCGAGAGCCGTGTCAAGCAGCTCGAAAAGATTGACATTCTTCCCAAGCCCAAAGAGCGCCCCAAAACCATCTTCCTCCAGTTCCCTGAGCCACCCCGTGAGGCCCCCGAGCCGATCAGTATCGAGGGGGTCACCAAAGTTTACGGCGATAAAACCGTCCTGAACGGCATCACGCTCCCGATGGTCAAGCAAGACAAGATCGCTCTGACGGGGCCTAACGGCGCGGGCAAGTCCACGCTGCTAAAGCTCGTGGCGGGAATCGAGAAGCCCACTACAGGCAAGATTGTCATCAACCCCAAGACCGAGATCGGGTACTTCGCCCAGCACCAGGCGGAGGCACTCTCTCCCGAGCGGACGGTCTACGAGGAGACACTGGCGGGCATTGATCCCAAGCTGGAGGAGATGGCCCGTGGCTTGCTGGCGCGCCTACAGTTTCGCGGCGACGATGCCCCGTTCAAGAGAATCGGCGTGCTCTCGGGTGGGGAGCGTGCAAGAGTGGCGCTGGCCAAGTTTCTGCTGCGGCCCGCGAACTTCTATCTTCTGGATGAGCCCACCAACCACCTCGACCCACTCGCGCGTGAAGTTCTCATTGAGGCACTGAAGAAGTTCGAGGGCACGATCCTGATGTCCAGCCACGACCAGCTCCTGATTGATACGGTCGCCACCGGCATCTTCGAGATGGCCGAAGGCAAGCTAGAGATGGTACTCGATCCTGCCACCGAGCGCATTAAACGCGTCAATGTGTGAGCTGACCCCTTAACCCATGTTCTTGGGGGTTAAGGGGGGGTTATTTTAGCCCGGTGAGCGCGATGCCCTTCACAAAATAGCGCTGGGCGACGAAGAAAAGCGCAATGGTGGGCAGAATGTGGATCAGCGATGCGGCCATGAGCAGTTCTAGCTGCGTGCCATAGCTGTCCTGGAAGAGGCGCAGGCCAATGGAGACGGTGTACTTCTCCATGGAGTTCAAATAGATCAGCGGTCCCATGAACTCGTCCCAGTGGCTCACGAATGAGAACAACGTGGTGGTGATGAGTGCGGGACGAGCGAGCGGCAGGAGCACTTTCCACCAGATCACCAGCGGGTTCGCGCCATCAATCATCGCCGCTTCGTCGAGCTCGCGGGGAATGGTGAGAAAAAACTGGCGCAGCAGAAAGATCGTGAAGGCGCCGCCGCCAAAGAACGAAGGGACGATGAGAGGCGCAAACGTGTCAATCAGCCCGAGCTGTCGCCAGAGCAGAAAGACCGGGATCATGGTGACCTGTGAGGGCAGCATCATGGTCGAGAGCATCAGGTAAAAGAGCGCGTTCTTGCCCTTGAACTTGAAGCGCGCAAACCCGTAGGCCACCAGCGACGCCGAGAGGATCTGCCCAAACGTCGCGAACACGGTGATCGTGATCGTGTTCCTCACGAAGGTCGGGAAAGGCAGCTCTGTCCAGGCTTTTTTGAAGTTTTCAAATTGAATGGGATTCGGAATCCACTGCGGCGGCACAGCAAAGACCTGCTCGTTGGTCTTGAGCGCTGTGGAAACCGTCCAGAGAAACGGGATCGAGAAGAGAATGCCGCCAAAGATCAGCATCGCAAAAACACCAATACGCTGGATCATTCTTTGTCGCCCCCTTCGTAGTAGACCCATTTGGAGGCGTTCTTAAACTGCACCAGCGTAAAGCCGAGCAAGACAATAAAGAGAATCCAGGCCATCGCGCTGGCTTTACCGAGCTTAAACTCTCTAAAAGCGTTATTGTAGAGATAGAGTACGTACATCAGCGTCGAGTCTTCAGGGCCGCCGCCGGTCATGATATACGCCGACGTGAACACCTGGAACGAGCCGATGATGCCTAAGATCAAGTTGAAAAAGATTGTGGGTGACAGCATGGGCAGGGTCACATGGCGAAAGCACGTCCAACCCTTTGCCCCATCAAGCTGCGC
>NZ_JAYUPA010001010.1:0-2660 GCF_043760365.1 Armatimonas sp. | reverse complement strand
TCACTCCCGCCCACGTGGTGCCGTCGGTGCCGCGCCGAAAGGGCGAGGAGGCGTGGGATATTGACTGGGAACTGCCGGGCGGGCTCTGGAAGGTGCGCGTGGATCCGCTGGCGAAAGAGCCCCTACGAAAGAGATAAGTGATGTGGAAGAGAGACAACACACCACCCAAAACCTACACGGGACGCGATAAAATAAATCACCATGGCGATTGCTACTCGAACCACAATCTTACGCTTTCCTTTTGCCGAGGGGATTGAGCTGCGCCTGCGCCCGGGTGTGGATATTGCGGAGCGCGCGGGCTTCGAGGCGCTTTGCGAAGACAACCCGGACATGCGGATTCAGCGCAGTGGGCGGGGAGAACTAACTATTGAGATGCCAACAAAAGGTTTTACAGGAGCGTGCAACTCCCTTCTCGCCATCTTGCTCGGGGTTTGGGCGCTTGCCAACGGCCAGGGATTGACCTTCGATTCCAGCACGGGGTTTGATTTGCCCGAAGGAAGCACACTCTCGCCCGATGCGGCTTGGGTTCGCAAAGAGCGGCTGGAAGTACTTACCTCGGAGCAGAAAAAAAGCTTTCTTCCGATCACACCCGACTTCATTGCCGAGCTACGCTCCGACTCCGACCGACTCAGCCCGCTCCAAGCAAAGATGGTGGATTGGCAGAGCAATGGCGTTCGGCTCGGACTTCTGCTTGATCCCGCAAATCGCAAAGTCCATGTCTATCGCCTCGGCAACGAACCCCAGATCCTCGACGACCCGACAACCATAGATTGCTCTCCAGAGCTGCCGGGCTTTCTGCTAGATGTAAAAGCCCTCTTTGACCTCACCCTGTAAGGCTTACCGCGTCTTGAGCCGTAGGATGCTGACCGAGTAAGGCGGAGCCTGGTAGGTGAAACGGGGCGCGACTCCGGCGAGTGGCTTGGTGACAGGTACGATCTTGGTGGGCTGTGCGAAAGAGTTCTCCTCCAGCGGGCCGCTGCCCGTGAGCACGGTAACACTTCCCTTGCCCGTGAGTTTGCCAATATTCTTGAGCGTGATCGCAGCCGCGTGGGCGCTCTTGCCCCCATTGACAAGCTTGACCAGAATATCGCCGGTTTTCTCGTCGCGCGTGGTCACGGCATGCACGGGCGAGGGCGGTGCGGGAAGCGTGACATCGTGCAGCAGCTTGCCGTCTAAATAGCACTTGATACGCGTCCCCTGGCACTCGACCTTGATGTTGTACCAGCGTCCTGTCTCGATCTTGCCCTGCACCGAAGGCCGCAGAAGTGCGCTCTTGCCGCCGCCGATAGAGCGCTCGATCTCATGGCGCGTGTTGCCCCAGCCGCCCAGGTTCCACCAGAGAAAGTCCCCCGTGCCACGGACATAAAACATCACCAGAAAGCCTTCGTCGCCGCCGTGTTTCTTGGCCATCAGAGTCAGGGTGTAGTTGGTTGCGTTCAGATCCCCCCCCGTGGCGCGGAAGTCCTCGCCCTGGGCATTTGTCTGGCGCAGGCCATCGTCGTCGGCTTTCTGCCAGCGTCCCTGGCCGGGAGTAAGGGTCACGGTCTTGCCGTTTACCCCCACGTCCTTGTACTCAGCGTCCGTGCGCCAGGTTCCCACCCCAACGCCGCCTTTTGCTTCTGCCGAGAGTGCGTCGCGAACCGCAGGTGCAGTGAGGGTGGTCGGGAGCACCACATCGCCCCGGTTGGTGGAAAAGAGCTGCTGCACCCAAAACGAGGGCGTCCCGAAGGCTTGTGAGGAGTTGAAGACAATGGCATCGGGGTTCCATTTTCTATCGTTGGCGTTCACAAAGAGCGGGGCGTAGCTCGCCATCACCACCACATCAGAGTTGCGCTCCATGCCCGTGATAAACGCGGCTTCGCCCAGCGCCGCGATTAAGTTGCCCTCGCCACAGCCCTGGGTGACGGCGTACTCCCCGACATAGACTTTATGCTTACTGCGATCATAACGATCGTAGCGGTTGGCCTGCTCGAAGAAGAACTGTGGGTTGTTGTAGTAGTGCTCATCCACGATCTCGATGGGAGCGGAGGTCGGCAAGCCCCCCCAGTCATTGGCGATGGTGCGCACATACGGGTGCTTCTTCTTAATGGCATCAAAGAGTAGTTTATAGCGCTCGTTGTAGCGCGGGCCGCCGTTCTCGTTGCCGATCTCAATAAGCTTCAGGCCAAAAGGCTTCGGGTGGCCGTTCTTCGCCCGCTCCCGTCCCCATTTCGTGGTATTCGGAGCGCCGTTGGCGTACTCCAAAGCATCAAGCGCATCTTGAATCACACCGTCCATCTGATTAAGCGGCGTGGTGTCTTTGTGGCTCATGCCGCAGTTGACCACAAAGAGCGGCTCGGCCTTGAGATCCTCGCACCACTGAAGGTACTCGTGGTAGCCCAGCCCATTGGTGGCTTTGTAGCCCCAGATGCAGCGATTGCCCGCGCGCTGACTCGGCTCGCCTAGCGATGTCTTCCAGTTGAAGCGCTGGGCGAGCGTGTCGCCTTCCACAAAGCAGCCGCCTGGGAAGCGCACAAAGCTCGGCTTCATGGCCGCCACCAGTGAGGCGAGGTCTTTGCGTAGCTTTGCCTTACCGAGCGTGTCGGTGGGCAGCAGCGACGGATTTTTCAGCACAGCGGGGAACGCCGTGGGCCGCAGCTCTAGCCGTGCATCGGGGCAGC
>NZ_JAYUPA010001009.1:0-2664 GCF_043760365.1 Armatimonas sp. | reverse complement strand
CACCCGCACCGAGTCTATCCCGGCGGAGTTTCAGCCCTGGCTTGGCTCCGTCAGCCAGGCAAAGACCGTGCCCCCGCTTCGGGCATTTCTGGAGGCGGGTGGGACGGTGGTCACCATCGGCAGCTCGACCGTTCTGGGCAAGCAGCTCGGGCTTCCTCTGCGAAACCACCTGACCCAGCGCGGTCCCACTGGTGAGCAACAACCTTTGGAGCAAGAGAAATTCTATCTGCCTGGCTCGGTGGTGCGCCTCACCACGGACAACACGCATCCGCTGGCACACGGCATCCCCGCGCAGGTGGATGCCTTCTTCGACAACTCCCCCGTCTTTCAGCTCGCGCCTGGTGCCAGCGCCCTCGCTCTGCGCCCCGTGGCCTGGTTCGACTCGGCAACCCCGTTGCGCTCAGGCTGGGCGTGGGGAGAAGGCTACCTAAAGGACGGCATCGCGATCCTGGAGGCTTCCGTGGGCAACGGCCATCTCTTCCTTTTTGGCCCCGAAATCGTGAACCGCGCACAGCCCCACGGCACGTTCAAGTACCTCTTCAATAGCCTCTACTACGGCCCCGCCACCACGGCGTCAAAGCTTGTGAATGGGAAAGAGCGACCTTGACGCGGCCCCACGCATCGTAAGTGAACGCCTTGTCGCCTGCACGAAGCACCTTCCCAGACGGCGCATCATGCACGATGGGGCTAAGACCAGGAAGACCACCGGCGGCGGGGGCACTCAGAAGTAAGTTATCCGCTGCATCGTACTGAGAGAGATAGCGAATTTGAGCAAAACTTGATGGAGAACAAACCACAAGCAGAAAAACACTCAACAAAAGCCATCTACAAATGTTCTTGTGATTCAAACAAGAGCATAAAATCTTCTTATTTTTCATTATAATAAAAATCCTCGCCATCAAAAACTACGCAATTAAAATCACTCATTAATTCAAAAACTAAATCTAAATAAATACCCTCATATCTATTATCAAAAACAAAACCAACAGCCATAACACAATTTTCAATTATTTTCATAATTTTAATTTCATTATCAACATCTTTATATTTCACGTAATTATGTGTTGCTAAAATCAACCTTGACAATTCCGATCCAGGTTTCCTAACATGTAAAGAATTAATTAAAAAATCCCCTTTATCATTAGATAACTTAATCTTGTCCCAGGAATCCTCTCCCGAAATGATATGGTATGTATAACCTATTTCTTTTGCTATCAGGCAAATATCAGAATGTTTCAACTCAGTAAAAAAACATGTTGCATTCATTTTCTGGGTCTGCCTCCTGTTTTAAAGCGACCACCTGCATGTCCTGTTTTGCTATGTTCCCACCGATCAACTAATTGCAATCTTACTCCATTCTTATGATGATGCCAAGTAAATCCTGGTACTTTTGCATTTCCTTGAGTAATTCCTTAAGGATTCAGCGGCGCGGGCGGCGTTTCTCTTGCCCAAAACACGGCCTTTCCGGGGCTAAAAATCAGCGCAGGGGGAGGCGGTTGCCTGTATAATCACCGGTAAAGTTTGTTAAAGAGGTGCCCCATGGAACGTGGCCTGCTGCTGGTTGCGCTGGTGTTGAGTTTAGTGGTCGGAGGGGTCGGTCTGATGCCGCCGAGAAAGCCGGTCGCCTTCCCCTGGCAGAGTGCGCTTCCTGCACTGCTCGCCTTTGTTCTCTCACTGCCGTCGTCGGGGATTTTCGCACCGGGGCAGGCACTGGGACTCGGGGTATTGCTGGGCGGGGTCTTCGGTGCACTGGCCGGGTGGCTCGCGCTACAAGAGAGGCCCACGGCGGCGGCGGGGCTGGGGCTGGCACCGCTTCTGCTATTGCTCAGCCTCCACGGCATGTTCCCACGGGAGAATCTTCTGGGCGCAACCCTGGGCCTGCTCGCCGCACTCTGCGTGATCGGGTGGCGCAGTCCCGAGGCGACTCCTACACTGACACTGGTCGGAGCGCTGACGGTAGGGGTGGCGACGGCATCATGCCTGGGGACCTTTCGCCCGGCGGGAACGATCAAGACCGGCTGGCTGAGCTTTCCTCTGGTGCTGACGGCAGGAGCTCTCGTGCTGGCGACCGTGCTCACTCAAGTGAAGGCAAGCGCCTCGCGCCTGCGGATCGGAGCCGTGGGCTACGCACTCCTGCTGGCACTCGCCGTGCGCCCGCTGGCACTTGCCACGGTGGGAGCGCCCGCTCCACATTTAGGCAGCCTCGGAATCGCGCTGGTGCTCGGGCTGATGCTGGTCTGGCTAGCGCAGGCCGACACGGCGCTGCGGCGTGTGCTCGGGGTCTTGCTCACACTGGCGGCGCTGAGCGGAGCAAATCATCTGGGGCAGGGCTACGGGATCGCGCTGCTGCTCATCGGGCTGGCCGCTCTGGCACTGCTCACGGAGACGGTAGACACGCTCCTGCCCGCGCTGGCTGCCGTGGCGCTGGCCGCGCTCTGGCGACTTGTCGCGCTGCGCTTCGATGATGCGCGGGGCTTTGGGCTGCACGAGCAGTATCTCCTGCTGGGACTCTTACTGGGCGGGCTGCTTCCCGCGCTCGCGGCGGCACTGGGCTCACTGCTCGGTGCGGGCGCGACCCTGCTGGCGCTCCCTGCCGCCCTCACCGTGCTCTACGGCCCGCGCGCCGGGCTGACTCTCGTGCTGGGCCTGCTCGCCGGGCAGCTC
>NZ_JAYUPA010001008.1:0-2667 GCF_043760365.1 Armatimonas sp. | reverse complement strand
AAACGATGCTTCTGAGGGGATGATTCTGGCCTACGCACAAGCGGCACGGGAGAGCGATATTGTGATCGCCGAGGTGGGGGCGTGGAGCAACCCGCTCTCCCAAGACGATAAAACCCGGCGCGAGGCGCGGGAGTTCTGCAAGCGGCAGTTAGAGATCGCTGATAAGATTGGTGCGGTTTGCTGCGTCAATATCGCCGGATCGCTCGGGGACAAATGGGACGGGCCGTGCGCGGAGGATCTGACAGCGCAGGCGTTTGGCTTGATTGTCGAGAGCGTCCAGGAGATCGTGGACAGTGTTCAGCCCGAAAGTGCAGTCTATACCCTGGAGACCATGCCCTGGATGTACCCGGACTCGCCGCAGAGCTATTTGGACTTGGTGGAGGCCATTGACCGAAGGAGTGTCGCGGTGCATCTGGACCCCGTGAACCTGATCAACAGTCCCGAGCGCTACTTTCACAACGCCGCGTTTCTACGCGAGTGCTTTGCGCTGCTCGGCTCGCAGATTGTAGGAGTGCACGCCAAAGATATTCTGCTGCGCCAGAACCTCACAGTGCATCTAGACGAAGTGCGGCCCGGGCTTGGTGGGCTCGACTATGGTGTTTTTCTGGAGGAGATGGGAAAGCTCCCGCCTGACACGCCCTTTATGCTGGAGCACTTGCCCAGCGAGGCGGAGTATCAGCTCGCGGCGGAGTTTGTGCGCCTCCAGGTTAAAATAGTTTCGTGACGGCCAACTTTTTGCAACGTTTCCACGATAGAAGCTCTAAGGTGGAAGGTATACGAAGCGAATCAAGCAAAACAAGCGCACGGCAGCAACTGCCGTCGGAGCACGGCTTGCTCCTGCGTGCTCAGCGCGGAGATCGTGCCGCCTTCGATGGCCTTGTCCAGCTTCATCAGACGGCACTACGTGGGTTTCTGCGGCGACGGCTTCCTAACGACGCCGTTGAAGATGTACTCCAGGAGACCTTTCTTGCGGCCTGGTCGGCACTACCCGCTTTTGAGCCCCGGGTGCGCCTCAAGACATGGCTCTACCGGATCGCGCTGCACAAAGCAGCCGATAGTATGCGCCGCTCCCCTCGGGAGGTCTCACTGGAGAGGCTCGCGTGTGAGCTGCCCGATCGCGGACTCGCGGCCACCGAAACGGCGATCTGGGCACGTGCGCTGCTCGCGCAGCTCCCAGACGACCAGCGGGTTTTACTAGAGCTCTACTACTTCGATGATCTGACTCTGGCGGAGGTCGCACTGGTTCTCGACAAAAACGTGAATACAGTCAAGTACCATTTCTACCAAGCACACTCCCGTAGCCTCCAGCTTACCAGCACCACCGACCGCGAGGAGGCCTACCGATGAACCGACGTCCTCTCTCCTGCAACGATGAAGCGCTGCTACTTTGGGTACACGGGGAGCTCTCTCTCCATGCCCGCCTGCGACAAACCCTCCATCTCGCAGTTTGCCCCGCCTGCCGTGCGCGGCGTCGGCAGTATGCACGCGTCTCTCGCCAGTTCGCCATGGAGCTTGCTCAGCCAGGGTTTCCGCCCCGTCTGGGTGCCAGAAATACATATCTCTCGTTGCCTGCCCCGCTCTGGCTCATGGCTAGCTTACTCCTAGTCATTGGGGGAAGTTTGGGGACACTGGCCTGGCAGTGGCGCAAGGCAAATCCCTACTACGGACACTCCGCTGGCCTTCTTAATGAGTGTGAGGGTTGCCTAGAAGACTGTCTCCCAACCCCAGCCCCGCTCAAGAAGCCCTAAGGGTATACTCTCGGGTATGGAGCAAACAGGCAAGATAGCGCTGGTAACGGGTGCCTCGCGCGGCATCGGAGCGGCGACGGCGTTGCTACTGGCGGAAGGCGGCGCAGATGTCGTCATTAACTTCCGAAGCAAAGCGCCTCGTGCGGGGGAGGTCGCAGGGCAGGTTCGGGCACTTGGGCGGCACGCACTACTCGCTCAGGCCGATATCACCGAGGCAACCGATCGTGTTGCTATGGCGCAGAGCGTTCGGGAAACTTTCGGACGGCTGGATACTCTGATTCTCAATGCCAGCGGTGGCATGGAGAAGAACAAGGACGCAGGCTATGCGCTGCTCCTCAACCGCGGCTCACAGCTTGCCACGCTGGATGTGCTCTTGCCGCTGATGGCTCCTGGTAGCCGTATCGTCTTTGTCACCAGCCACTGGGCGCATTTCTACGGCACGCACCCCGTCGCGCCTGCCTACGAAGCCGTCGCGGCGAGTAAGAAAGCGGGTGAGGACGCGCTCCGTGCCCGTATCCCCGAGCTAGCAGCACGCGGCATCCGATTAACCATTGTTAGCGGCGATGGCATCGAGGGTACCATCACGGTAAAGCTTTTGGAGCGTGTGCAGCGAGGCGCACTAGACAGCAGTCGGAATCTTCCCACTATCGCCGAGTTCGCCGCCGCAATTGTCGCCTCCGCCACCGACGACAGCCTACCGTCGGGACACATCGCCTTTATCGGATCCATTGAGCCGTGAGCGAATCTGGGGGAGTGTTCCGCAGGTCAATGAGAGATCATAGATAAAAACCAAGCCAGGTGTGATGGCGAACTTGGTCAGCGGCGCAAAATAAGAACAGCTCCCGTGCTCGGGCTTGCCATCGCCGAACCGATAACATGTCAGCTCCTCGGCAATAGACACTTTCGCGCCCACCCCGAA
>NZ_JAYUPA010001007.1:0-2668 GCF_043760365.1 Armatimonas sp. | reverse complement strand
TAGCACTGACGCTATACAGAAAAACTGGAAACAAGATTGGAGAGGCAAACGCACTCTATGACATCGGCGAGGTCTACCGTGAATCCGGCGAACCTCAGAAAGCGCTAGAGTTCTACAACCAGGCACTGATACTGTACCGAGAAACCGGAAACAAGCAGTTTGAGGCCAATATACTCTACAACATCGGCTTAGTCTACAGGAACATCGGCCCGCCTCAGAAAGCGCTTGAGTTCTACACACAGGCACTGGCAATCTATCGCGCCATTGGAAATAAGCAGGATGAGAGCGACACGCTCAACGGCATTGGCAACGTCTATAAGAACACCGGCGAACCTCAGAAAGCGCTAGAGTTCTACAACTTAGCACTGAAGCTATATAGAGAAACTGGAGACAAGAGTGGAAAGGCAGACACGCTCAACAATATTGGCCTCGTCTACAGTAACACCGATCAGCTATCGAAGGCGCTGGAGTTCTACAACCAAGCCCTGATGCTGTACCGAGAAGCTGGAAATAAGAAAGACGAAGCCAAAACTCTCAACCGTATCGGCAATGTCTACTCGGACACTGGTCAGCCCCAGAAGGCGCTGGAGTTCTTCAACCAGGCACTGACACTATACCGAGCCGTTGGAGACAAGGGGGGAGAGGCCGACACGCTTAGTAACTTGACGATCATCGAGAAGAAACTCAAGAAGACCGACCAAGCCGAGGCGCACTATGCCCAAGCCGTCGCTCTCTATGAAACTCTGCGCGAAAACCTGGGAGGGTTCTCGGAATCAAAGTCTGCTTTCCTTGGTTCCATAATTGGCACCTACTACGACTATCTCAACCTCTTGATGGATCAGGGCAAGATCATCACCGCCTTCGAGATCGCACAGAAGACTAAGGCGCGATCCCTCCTAGATCTCATGGCATCTGGACGCGTCGACTTAAATGCTGAACTGACCCCGGAGGAGAAGCAACAAGAGCAAGCGCTTCGCCAGAAGGCAAATTTCCTTAACGCACAGATGATCAATGAGGGAGTCCAGAACAAGGTCGGGGCAAAGAAGCGATTCGCAGCACTCAAAGAAGATCTCAAGAAGACCGAGGACAAGCTACAGACCCTTACAGACACGCTCTACGCACGCCATCCCAGCCTTGCACAGAAACGCGTTGCCAAGACAGCTACCCTAGAAGACATGGCAAAGCTCCTGCCCCCCGACACGGCCCTGCTAGACTACATCGTGGTTTCTCAGGAGAAGCTGGCTCTGTTTGTTATCGTGCAGGGCAAAGTCAAAGCATTCACTCTCCCCTTTACCTACAAGAGCCTCGTCACCAAAGCCTCGCTGTTTCGTGCTGCCTGTACCGATCCGCGCAAAGACTACAAACAAGCAGCGAGGGAACTCTACAAACTGCTCGTGTCTCCCGCGGCCAAGCACCTCATGGGTATCAAGCGTCTGGTGATTTGCCCAGATGGTGCGCTGTGGGACATTCCCTTCCAGGCACTGCTCTCTGGTGGACAGTTTCTGACGCAGCGCTTCGAGCTTGCCTATGCCTACAGCGCTACGGGAGTGCAAGCTGCCTTGACACAAAAGGCGCAGCGCAGGAAGCCCAGCCAAATGCTCCTAGCCCTTGCCAATCCAGACTTCGGTTCGTCCAAACGCTTCGGCGATTTGGACGACCTTCCGGGACAGCGCCCTATTATCGGCCCAGATCGCCCTATTATCGGCCCAGATCGCGGTCCTTCTTCCCAAATGGATCGCATCTTAACGCGTGGCAAGACGATTGCGGCACTTCCCGGCACCCAACGTGAAGCCGATGTCCTCAAGGAACACTTTCCCAGCGCCATGATCCTGACGGACAAGAATGCACAAGAGAGTATTGCTAAGGCAGAATCGGGCAAGTACCGCTACCTTCACTTTGCGACGCACGGTTTCTTCAACGATGCCAGCCCACTACTCTCCTCCCTCGTGCTGGCTCAGCCAAGCACTGGCAGCAAGGACGATGGCTTTCTCACGGCACGGGAAATCTTTGATATGGATCTCTCCGCGGAGCTGGTGGTTTTATCTGCTTGTAATACTGGGCGTGGCGTTCAGCGCACGGGCGACGGTGTGATTGGAATGACTTGGGCACTGTTTGTCGCGGGCTGTTCCACACAGGTCGTGAGCCAGTGGAGTGTAAACGATGCCAGCACGGCCACACTGATGCGCAGCTTCTACGGGAACTTGGTAACGCGCAAGCTGAGCAAGGGGGCAGCACTAAGGCAAGCCTCACTCAGCCTGATGCAAGACCCCAAGCACTCGCATCCCTATTACTGGGCACCGTTTGTCCTCATGGGGGATTGGAGATAGGCATTGGAAATAGAACAGGCTCATATTACCAACGTCTAGTTGCTTACCGAACATCCTCTTGAAGGTTCCAATTGGGATCAGGTATACTTGAGCGAGATGCATCGTCGATTGCTTCCAGTCCTGTTGATTGCCTTAGCCGGGTGCGGCTCTCGCAGTCTAAGCCCTATAAATTCGTACCAGGGTAACTATAATGCCAGTGCCACGTTACCAGATGCAACGCCTGTCAGCCTTTCGTTTACGGTTCCTAGTACTGGGGCGGTAAAGGGGAGAGCGATCATTGGACCCGATCGCCGAACCCTCACTTTTACGCCGAGTCTCTTGGGTAGTTGCGATTCCACTAC
>NZ_JAYUPA010001006.1:0-7529 GCF_043760365.1 Armatimonas sp. | reverse complement strand
CTCACAAGTAATAACCATTATTCAGTCGAATGGTAAAGCTGGATGCCTTAAAGACGGAGGAATCGATACAGGTGAGTGTAAAGGTAATACCGAAACTCGCCGTGGCCCGAATCGCATCAAATTAAATGAAGTAACAAAATATTTCGGACAGGACAGGACAACACGTCTACGTCTCGTCCCTAAAGCTACGTTCCTTGTTGAATTGCGATGGGGGGCACAACCTGACATGGATTTACATGTTATTGAACCAAATGGAACTCATGTCTATTATGATAATCTTAACGGAACTTCTGGAGATCTAGATTTTGATTCTACTGAACCATTTGGCACTGAACACTACAAGCCTCGTGTCGGGCTGGCAGATGGTGTTTATAAAATTGGTGTCAATTATTTCGAGGGTGCATCGCCTGAAACTGCTAATATTGTAATTACTGCTGGGGCGGAGACGAAGCGCTATAGTAAAACTTTCGAAAAGGCACTTGGAGAAGCCGGTGATGAAATTGCGAAACTGGTGATGATAGCGACGGTGCAAGTTGTCACCAATAACAGTACTGGCGAAGTTAAAATTACGATAAAACCCGTATAGTGGATAAATAGTTGTCGTGGAAGTTTATGAAAGCTAAATGGAGGTAAGAAAATGAAAAAGAAAATAGGGGTAATAGTCTCGGTACTTGTCGGTGGAATGATACTTGCGTTGTACGGATGTGGTTCAGGCGGCAAACTCAATTTAGGATCGATTATTTGGACGGCAGATGGTACGGATGATAATCGTTCTGAAGGTTACATCTCATCCACAGCGACAAGCACGTTTATATCTGGTAAGTTAAAAGATGGAGGCAGAGTGGCAATTGCTGTTAGCCCAATTAATGGTGTCGGGATATTTGAACCAGACGAAGTGCTGTATGAAAATGGTAATTATGTTACATATGATGATAGTGTATCGCGTTCTGTAAAAGAAAAACTAAGTAATGTGATTGCAGATATTACTTCTTACGAGAGTAATGGTAAAACTGCAAATATTAAAGGTACTGTTAAAGGTAAGAAAAAAAGTTCGAGTGGCAAGATCATTGACATTGTGGGTGAAATAGATGCAGTTGATATTGGAGCTTCCTTAGTAAGTGGCGGGACAGGTGGGGGGTCATATAAAGGATCATATTCCTCACAAGTGAGTTATCTTGTGGCGAAGTTAACCGCCGCAGATATTTATTTTAAGTATCCCAAGAATGCTAGCGATACCACCCTCGTTGCTCCTGATACGTCTGGTCTGGCTAAGCCCTGTATTAGAGACGCGTATGTAGCTAGTGCTATGGCAAAAGCTTGGGGAGCTGAAGCTTCTGCTAGAATCGGTTCTTCAAATGCAACGACCTATGCATCGTCTATGATGGAAGACCTTCGAAGTGCTGCTGAACTTTGTGGTCCTGCACCGACTGTTGATGGTACTAAACCATGTAGGACAAATGTATATGTTGATTGCACATGGCTTAAGAATAATACTAAAAGTGGAAAATCTGTTGATGTTAATCGTCCTGTTATGCAAGATACTGCGATTAATAAAGTGTTGAAGAGTATTATATCAGATATTATACAAGCAAGATTGCAAAAATCTGGCTCCGATACATGTACGGATATCCTTAAATTTTCACATACTGTCACAAGACAGGACTTGAGATGAAAAAAAATATACGAACGGCGGTTATCTCGACGATCTTCCTGATCGCGGCCTCCGCCTCTGCCCAGTCAGTTTCTATTCGCCCTCAGAGCCATCCCTTGAGGATCAGGATGGGGATGGCGGATTCCGGGAACCCTAGCCTGGCCAGCCTGGGGTTCTCCTACGATATCGGGGTGGATCAACAGGCCAACCGCCTGAGTCTCTACGGCGATTCCTTCGGGGATATTTTCTCCGAGAACGCATGGGGCACGGGGCTATCTCTCCGGCATGAGCTACCCATAGGCTGGTTTGGTCTTGGGATTGGCAACTATGCAAGCAATGAGGGAGTCTTCTCTCCGAAGAAGTCGCAGGGGCTTGGGGGGAAAGTCTTTATCGGTAGTGGTAAGGGGAGCTTTTTCATTGAAGCTAGCGCCAATTTAATGCCCAAAAGAACCAGCCCCGTTTCTGCATTTATGGTAGGCATGCGATTCTAAGAGAGAAACCTTACCGGGCGTTGGTGGACTTATCGGTGGTGCGGTGGCCATCTTTGTTGGCTTCGCCTTTGATGAGGTGCAGGTGGACTTTGCGACCGGGCGTGAGCTTCTCAAAGAGCGCCGAGGAGCCGTCGGCGATTTGGAGAGTGCGAACCGCGCCATCGTCGCGCTTGAGGGTGAGCAGGTTCTCTGACAGCGACGAGCGGATCGGTCAGTTTCACGATCTCGTTATTTTACCGAGCGGTTCTTGATACTGTCGAAGATATAGACGATAATCGCAAGCCAGACGGTTCCTAAAAGTGCGGCGCGGTGCCAGGGGATGGGCTCTGGGGCGATAAGCTGGCCCATGATAAACGTGATGGTGGGCCCTAGATACTGAAGCAGACCCAGCGTACTGAGGGGGACTCGTGTGACGGCGTGGCCAAAGAGCAGGAGTGGCGCGACGGTAACCGGGCCGGTTCCGATAAGCAAGAGCGCTTCGCGGGGGCTGCCCAGCGCTGCGTGTCGCCAGAGCAGAAAGCCTAGTGCAAACGGAAACGCCACCGCTGTCTCCGCCGCCAGTGCGACCGTGCCCTCCACCCCGATACTTTTACGCACAAAGCCGTAGAAGCTCCAGAGAAATGCGATGAGCAGCGCCGCCCAAGGGAAGACGCGCAGGTCGCCCAGGAGCGGGAAGAGGAGCGCAATGCCCGCCAGCACAATCGAGAGTTTTTGCAGAGGCCGAAGTTTCTCCCCTAAAAAGGCGACTCCGAGCAGGGTGTTGAGGAGCGGGACGATAAAGTACCCGAGGCTCGCCTCCACAAACCGCCCGTTGGTAGTGAGCCAGATGTAGAGCAGCCAGTTGGCACTGAGCAGAAGTGTCGTGCCCCAGAGCTTGGGCTTACGGAGTGCGGCCAGAAATTCTCGTCCACGCCGCTGCGAGAGCACCACACCTAGAAGCAGTGGAAACGACCACGCCGCCCGGTGTGCCACGAGCTCCCAGGAGTTATGCGTGCTGAGCTGCTTCCAGAACAGCGGCACCATTCCCCAGAGAACAAACGCCAGAATCCCGGACTGAATGCCGGTCATGCGCCGGGGTCCGTGCCCTGGTTGATCACCCGCCAGGAGTCGTCTAAAACGGGCCGAGGCAGCTCGCCGCGCCTAGCTTTATTGGCCCACTGGGCATCCACGATCAGCGCTCGCGCCAGTGCGACGGCTTCCGCGTGGCCAGTGTTAATGTAGTCCGTGGCCTCTTTCGGCGTCATGATATTGCCCGCGACGATGCGGGGCTTGTTTGAGAACTGCCGCACCCAGTTGGAAAGAAGTGTCTCCGTGCCAAAATAGCCGCGCCGGGACTCACGCCAGCAGGAGATATCCCAGGCATCTACCCCGGCGGCTTCGAGCGCTTGGAGAAAGCCGCGCAGGCTCTCGGGCGTGACGGGGAAGTTCGGGGCCGTGGGATCGTCGGCGTGGAGGGAGAAGCGGTAGAGCAGGGGAATCTTCGGGCCAATCGCCGCGCGAACGGCCTGCGTGATGGCCACCGGAAACGCCAGCGGGTCGCCCCACTTGTCGGTGCGCTGGTTGACATCCTGCCGCCAGAACTGATGGAGAAGATAGCCGTGGGCTCCGTGCAGCTCCACAAAATCGCAGCCCGCCTCGACGGAGCGCCGTGCGCCTGCGGCAAAGTCTGCGATAATCTGCTCGATCTCGTCGCCTAACAGTGCTCGTGCGGGGTCGAAGCCCTCGCGTGTCCAGTCCGAAGCAGAAACCGGCTGCTGACCTAAAAGTTTGTTGGTACTGGCCGCGCCACCGTGGAAGAGCTGCGTGCCAAAGAGTGCGCCGTGTGCGTGGGCGACCTCGACGCAGCGTGCCCAGCCTTCCGTGTACGAATCATCGGCGATCCCGACCGCGTTGGCCCAGCCACGTCCGCCCTGGGAGACAAAGACCGCCGCCCCGATCAGTGTCCCGGTGCCCCCTGCCGCGCGCCGCTCGTACCAATCTATGATCCATTGCGTAATATGGCCGTCGTCCGTCGCTTGATTGAGAGTCATCGGCCCCATCACAATGCGATTGGGAAGCGCCGGAAAGCCATTGCCGAGCGGCAATGGGGAGAAGAGGGGAGTGTTCACGGAAAGGAGTTTACCCTAATCGTCCCGATGGATCGCCCCGTGGAACCGCCCCGATGAACCGGGGCGTCTTTTTGTCGTCACAGGCTCCGACACGAAGGGCGTGCCGCCCATGGGAAATTCTTATGGCCCGGAGGGCCTTTATGTCCGAGGAACGAGGTCAATAAGACGCCCCCGTCTATGGGGGCGATCCATCGGGGCGGTTAGGGTAAAATCGTCTTATGAGTTTGCCTCCCATACATCCTCAAGCCCGCCGTGCGCCCCACACGTTGTTTCTTGTCTGGCACGATATTGTCCAAAGTGACAAGCTGGTCTGGTTCGACACAACGATTGCCGAGTTTGTGGCGCAGCTCACGGCGCTGGAGAAGGCGAAGGCGCTGCCCGTGGACTTGCCTCGGATCGAACGCTGGCTGACCACCGGGCTACAGCCTCCCCCACAAAGAGCCGTCGTGCTCTGCTTCGACGACAACACGCAGGGGATTTTTGACTTCGCCTTTCCTGAACTACAGAAGCGTGGCTGGCCGTTTGTGGTCTCGGCGCACACAGCATTTGTGGGAGTCCGAACGGGAAAAGCGCATGCCGACTGGGCGAAGCTGAAAACGATGGCCCAGAGCGGCGCGACGGTTGTCAGCCAGACGCACTCGCACCCGCCGGACTTGCGTACTTTTTCGGACACTAAGCTCGCCAAGGAATTCACGCTCTCCCGCGCCTCGATGACCAAGCACCTTGGCTCTCCCCCGCGCCACGTGACCTATCCGTCGGGCAAGTGGGACTCTCGCGTGGCGCAAGCGGCGCAGGCAGCGGGCTACACCCTGGGGCTCACGGAGGACTTCGGGTTTGCCGAGAAATCCCCGCACTGCCTCGGGATCAACCGCTACTCCACCCACCGCCGCTGGGCGGAGGCACTGGCGGCGCTAAAATAGCCCCGGACAAGCATGCCTTTCACCTTCACAAACCTCTCCAGCTACTCTGGCTAAATACCTATAATCAAGAGGAATGAACGAAGCAATCCTGAAGGAGCTACCGCAGCCCAAGAAAAAAAAGGCTATCGTTGCCTCACTTGAGCCGGGAGTGGAGGCTCTTCTCACCCAGCTTGGCTCGGCAGATTGGCAGACACGCGTTCAATCGGCTGAGCTTCTGGGGGAGATCCAGGAACCTGCGCTTGTCCTGCGCCTGATCCACAACCTGGGGGCTACGGATTTTCGTATGCGCCGCGCGGCGGCTGAGGCGCTGGGGCACATGGGGGCTTTTTCGACCGAGGAGCTGTTGGGGGCGCTGACTCACAAAAATGACCTAGTGCGTCAGGCAGCGCTTTCGGGGCTCCGGGTGGCAGAGAAAGAAGCCTATCCCACACTGATCGTGGCGGCGCAAAGCAAGCAGGTAACCCGTCGGCGTGCCGCTGTCGAAGCACTGGGGATGCTGCGGGTACTGGGAGCTGCCCCTGTGCTGATGGAGTGTCTGCAAGATACGGATTCCGAGACACGCTGGCGTGCTGCGGCAGCACTGGGCGAGCTACGAGCACTCCAAGCCGTTGAGGGGCTGATTGCAGGGCTGCAAGATGGAGAAGGGCAAGTACGCTGGGCCTTAGTGACCGCGCTGGGACAGATCGCAGATCGGTCGGCAGTGGAAGCACTGACTGGCTGCCTTCAAGATGAGCTGGAGCTAGTACGCGCTGCGGCGGCTTGGGCACTGGGCGAAGTAGGGGACAGTCGGGCTGTCTTCGCGCTCACCCCCTTGCTCTGCGCGAGCTCCGTGGATATTCGCCGTGCTGCGATTTTGGCACTGGGGAAGCTGGGGGATCCTGCCGGGCGCTCTCTGGTACTTCCCGCGTTGCAAGACAGTGACCTGGAAGTGCGGCTGGTTGCTATTGAGGCGGTCAAGCAGTTTGGCGGCAAGGAGGCAGTGCGTGCCCTTTTGCCGCTTCTCGGAGAGCCCGAGCCACTGGTGCGCCACGCCGTCGTTGAGGCACTGAGTGACATGGGGACTCTGGCTGAGACCGCCCTCAGAGCACATCTACGCACCGCGACAGGCTGGGCAGCCACCGCAGCGCAAGAGGCGCTTGATCGGCTCTGGCGCGAGCAGCGCAAAGCCGCTTAGCCCCACTCACGGATTTTTATTTTAACTTTTTCCACGGCATCCGGAGCCACGATCACTCCCGTCGCACCGTGCTCCAGAGCCTCCTCCAGCCCGAGAAGCTGTCCAAATACCGACTCCACACGAATGTAGAGCGCGGGCTGCTTCCAGGGAAGAATCTCCGGATCCGGGGCTGGAAAGTCACCCGAGAGGGCAACCAGCGTGTCAAATCCCGGGAGATTCGCACCCAGCGAAGCAAGACGCGGCAGGGCTGCACGCTGATTCTCCTCCTCTAGCTCGATGATAAGCTCGGTCAGCTCCGTGCGGAGTGTCTCCACGGGCAGAGGGAGTGTGGCCGGATCGAGGCACCAGCGCAGTGTGGAGCGTGCTGCCAGCCGAACAACCCACTCGGGATCCAGCTCCTCGAAGGCTAGTGCGAGTGCCAGATCACCGCCTCCCACAAGCGCTTGCGCCGCCCAGAGTGCGTCTTCATCCCAGGGGCTGCCCGTCAGGAGCAGCCCATCCGCGCCCGCTGTCATCGCCGCTTGTGCTTCTTCCAGGTTGGTCGCCTCTCCCCAGACCGTGATCTTGAGTCCTTCCGTGGTGAAGGCGGGGAAGTTTTGTTCATCTAAAAGGATGCGGGGCTGGTGTTTGGCCTGGAGACGTGCTACTTCCATCGCGCTGGGCTCCACGGTCACTCGGCCACGCTCAGGCTCTAGCAGGAGCAGCTCTCCCTCGCCGATTGCCAGCAGTGCCTCCTCGACCCCAGCCAGCAGGACAACACCCTCGGGTAGATTTGGTGGGCGGCTGGGGAGGTGCTCACTGACGACCCCATTGAGCGCTGCACCTTCGGGGAGAGGGAGTAGGAGCGCCACGGCCGGATCTTCCGCGACGAGGATCAGGCCCATCGGGACATCTTCGCGCCGACGCCAGCGATCAAGCTGGATCAGCAGGCTTTCCTCCAGGGTCGCCCGCCCGCTCTCCAGGGTGAGCTTGGCCGCACGCCCCATCACGTAGCCTGTCCCAAATCCCTGCCCGGTGAGTGTTTTCATAGAGGCATTTTACCGCCCACGTTCGTGTGGGCGGTCATTAAAGAGTGAGCGTGCTGCTGCCGTCTTCTTCGTCCTCTTTATCGCCCTTGATGATGGTTCCGATCTTCACGGGAGAGAGCGTCACTTTCTCAGCCCCCTCTTTGAGGATCATGTCGGC